>JAACDH010000234.1 GCA_009936995.1 Rhodobacterales bacterium | reverse complement strand
GCTGGGACGATGACAAGTCAGGTTCGCAAGAGCCGATGCGTTTGACGACTTGGTGGCAGCGTTCTACCGTGCCCTGCGGTCGACCTCAGATGGCCGCAGACAGGAGTGATCGATGATTCGCACAAGCGGGACCTTTGTGCTGATGGTCTGCGGGCTTTTGGCCGCGGCCTCACCGACGGCTGTGCTTGCCGAGGGCGGGGACTCCGTGGAGTCAGCGGCCAATCCGGCCTCTCCCGAGGCGATGCTTGGCGACGCAAAGGCTACGATTGCTTTCGTGCAGGATGGCCTCCGACGGGCCGGCAAGGTGCGGGAAAAGGCGGACAGCGACAATGACGACAAGCTGTCGGACTGCATCGCTCCGCCTTATTCATCGCTGCGGACTCTGGAGCGCGTGGCTACGGCCCGTCTCGACGAGATGCAGACCCTCATTTCTCAGCAACAGGTGGCTCATGCTGGCCGCGTCGCACGCTCTTTCGTAGTGCTGCGCGACAAGGCATCAAACTTCATTGCCCAGGCCGAGGCATGCACTGCCGACGGCAAGGCGCAAGAAGGCAGCTCGACCGTGAATTCGAATGTAGATGCGATTTCGGATGACGATGACACGAGTCCGCTGTTGGGTGATGTCGTCGTCGACATTGACCCGCCTTCTATCTCGCCTTTCGACTAGCTCGACTACATTGACTAGTTCGACGGAGCTTGCGTGGAAGGCTGCAACCGGTGAAGTTGCGCCCCCTTGAGCGGGGCACCGACCACCTCAGGCGGCCGGAGTTCAATCAGGCCATGAGCAGGAAGCGAATGCAGATGCGAGCCGCAGTGTTGCCAATGGTGGTGGGTGCGTTGGCCCTTTCCACCAACGTCGCCCTCGCGGGCGCTGGCGACCACATTCGCTTCGGCAATGGGGGGGAGTTCACTCCCTCCCTGTCCATCGCCGGCGTGTATCGCACCAACAACTACCTTACTGTCGGTTCGTCCTTCGGCGACTCCGATGACGACGCCAATGTCGGAGGCATGCACCTAAATGTGCGCCCCAACTTGGCCCTTGAGCTCGAAAGCCACGCCGTGATCCTGGGGGTCGACGCCGGCTACGAAATGCGGAAGTACTTCCAAGAGGAGCTCACCAACCTCGATCGCTTCCGCAACGTCAATGGGCAGATTCAGCTGGTATTGCTTCCGAAGGCGGTTGTCGGATTCAAGTTGAACAGCGGTATCGTCATCTCGGGGCGGGAGACCGAAGCGGTCAACTCTCAGGATGCCTACCTCCAGCAGCTCGTGTCTCGGAATCAGGCCACGCTGACGGTGCGTCCAGGCGATGCGATGGAGATCGACGTCGGTGGGAGCTTCGAGCTGCGCACCATCAAGGTGCCCGAGGGCTTCGCTACGGTCGATGGCGCACCCACGGCCAACCTCAACTCACGAGCTAGCTCTGGTGTGGTGTCCACCTTCAACTGGCAGTTCCTGCCAAAGACTGCTGTGGTGGCTGGCTTTGAGCGGTTCAACAGTCGGTGGGAGTCCAACGCCATCGCAGCGAGTGGAGAAGGTGTCGGAACCTTTGCCATCGAGCCTGGTGGTGCCGGGTTCGTAATGTGCGATCCAAGCGACGCCGCCACTGGGGCCGACGACTGCTTCTTGCCTGTTCCCAACGGCGTGTTCACCAGCTTCAATACGGGCATTCGCGGTCGCTTCACGCCTCGGCTTGTGCTGGGTGCAGTGGTCGGCTTCACGCGGGCGACCTTCGACGCTTCCACGGTCGAAGCCCCGGTCTCCGGCGTCGGCATGACCGAAGTCGAGGACATCGACAAGTGTGGCAGCAAGGACGATGCCGATGGTGTCAACGACGATCTTGTGGGCTTCCCCTGCATGCTCAACGGAAATGTCGAGATTGGCTACGAGGTTCGCGAAGGACACGTGTTCACGGTCGGCTTCCTGCGCGAAGCGCAGCCGGTGTTCTTCACCAACTACCTCAACCTGAATCGCTACTATGTCGGGTACGGTGGCACCGTCGCGGATCGCCATCGGCTCTCTGTCGGCCTCGATGTCAACCAACAGGACTACCGCGGGCAGGTCACCCGTGACGACCTCTGGTTCCGCGCCCGCACCGATGTGGCGTGGGCTATCCAGAAGTGGCTCACCATCGACACAGGCGTGGGGTACACCGGCCGTCGTAGTGTAGGTGGTGAATTCCCCGAGATCGAGTACGACGACATCAACGTACACGCGGGCCTGACTGTCGAGTACTGACCGTCAATCGCCAAGCCTGTTGGCCTTCAGTCGTGTCCAGTGGTGGCGCGCTGGGCGCCCGAGTCTTCTTTGATGAATGCTCGGGCGATCTGGTTTAGAAGCGGGGGTTTTTGGCCCATTTGACGGCGCTTCCGACGATGCTGTGCAGGTCCATGTGCTGGGGTTTCCAGCCTAGAGCGGCCTGAATCTTGTCGGATTGTGCGTAGAGCGATGGCGGGTCTCCGGCCCGACGGTCCGCTTCAGAGTGGGGGACCGGATTGCCGACTGCCCGGCCCACGGCCTCGATGACTTCCCGCACCGTGGTGCCGCGCCCAGTGCCCACGTTGTACCCATCGCCCGGATCACCCTCCAGCAAGCGGTCCACCGCGCGTAAGTGAGCGTCGGCCAGGTCGAGCACATGAATGTAGTCGCGGACACAGGTGCCATCACGCGTGGGGTAGTCCGTGCCAAACAGCTTCAGCGGTGGGCGTTGGCCCAGGGCGGCCTGAATGGCGAGCGGGATGAGGTGGGTCTCGGGCCGATGAGCCTCCCCCAATGAGCCATCTGGCATGGCGCCTGCTGCGTTGAAGTACCGCAAGCAAGTCGCCTGGAGCCCTTCCTTCTCGCGACACAGCGCCAGAAAGCGCTCTACCATCGCCTTGGTCTCTCCGTAGGGGCTGACCGGGGCGAAGGGTAGATCTTCGGTGAGCGGGAGCTGCCGCGGGGTGCCGTAGATGGCACATGTGGACGAAACCACGATTCGATGTACGCCCGCGTCCAGCATCTCGTTGACCAGCCCCATGGTACCCGCG
>JAACDH010000233.1 GCA_009936995.1 Rhodobacterales bacterium | reverse complement strand
GCTCGTCATCCCTCAACGCCTCGTCGGTTATGGGAACGCCATGTTTCGAGCGCTCCTCTTACTGGTCCTGTGTGCCCCCGTCCCTAATGCCGTCGCCGCGCCGTTAGATCGTGTCGTGGTCGTGGTCGAGTCGGAGTTGGTCATGGAATCTCAAGTGCGTCTGGAAGCCGCTCTCGCCCCACTCGACCAGTCGCCCTCTCCATTTTGGGATGCCCGACGCTCCACCCCGCTGGGTCGCTTAGTAGAGGCGGCCGTGTTTCGCCTGGCCGCCACGGACGTGGCGCTGTACCAGCCCGAGACCGACGACGTGGTGGTGCGACGTGAACTGATTCGTCAAGCGTTTCGCAATCGAGCGAGTTGGAACGCATTTCTCACGCTCCACGGCCTCGATGAAGCCAGTCTCGATGTGGTGATCAGGAGACGGATGATCGTGGAGCGTTACTTGCGCCGAAATCTTCAACTCCCGCCGGATAGAGACGACGATCTCAAAACCTGGACGTTGGCAATGCAGCGTCTTGAGAAGGTCTTGGAGCAACGGATGCGGGTTCGACTCGTTCCGGAGCAAGCCCAGTGAACATTCGAAGAGCCCACCCCGATGACGCACCTGCAATCGCCGAAGTCGAAAACAGAGCGGCACGAAACCCCTGGTCCTTTGACTCAATCGCCAAACACCTCGCCCTGGACAGCACCGAAGCCTGGGTTTGGGAGAGCGCGTCCGTTGAGGCGCACCTCTTGACCAGTAAAGCCGCCGAGGTAGCCGAGGTGCTCACGATCGCCGTCCTGCCCCAAGCGCGGCGCCAAGGCATCGGTCGGGCGTTGCTTCGCGCTGCCGAAGCGAAATGGCGTTCGGGCGTCGTCACCGAGGCGTTTCTTGAAGTGCGCGCCGATAACGTAGAAGCCAAGTCGCTGTACATCGGTCAAGGTTGGGTTCAAGTAGGAGAGCGAAAGCGGTACTACCGCGACGGCTGCGACGCCCACATCTTCCATTGGAGCCGACCTTGATCGCTCTTTGGCTAGCTCTGGCCTTAGCAAGTCCCTGTGTGCTGGACGTTCCCCACGACCAGTCGTTCCAGGTGATGCCACCCGCCGAACGCCACTCCGTTCACCTCATCCTCGAGCTTTGGCCAACCCAGGCAGAACACACGTCTTGGGCCTTGTCTGTACTCGACGCTGTGGAGTCGCAGGGGCAACACGTCACGCTCATTCTGCCCCTCCCTCCACCAGAGGGCGCCGAACCTTGGAGCCTGGCCCTCGCCGAGCGGGCAGCCGCCGGGGGCCACGAAGTCGGTGTTCAGTTCGTCCATCAAGACCTCCCCGTAGACACCATGGCCAGCCCACGGCCCTTCATGCAACGCATGAAGACCCTCCGAAAAGCTGCGGGAGGGGTCAAGTTGGCGGTGGCCCCACTTCCCTCGCGCTCCACAGAAGCGCTCCTCGGTCGTTTGGGGTTCCGGACCCTGTTGCAGAGCCGAGGAAGCGCCACCGCCACTCCTCGACTTTCCGCCGTGTTCGAGGGACAACCAAGAATCGGCGCAGTTCTTCAAACAGGTCCCTACGCCGGTGCTTGCGGTACGCGCCCCGAAGTGGTCTCGTTCACTCCGGCGGCAGCCGACCGAGTCACCCAGACCCTATGGGGTGCGGCTCGTCTGGACGGCGTCCCGGTGATGCGTGCGGCCATCCAAGGCCAAACCGAGGTGGGCCACGACGCTGAAGTTGTTGGCCGATGGATCGACGAAGTCCTCTCACCCGCTGGGCAGGGCCTCAGCAGCGGGGAGCGCTCTAGGGCCGACGCTGTGGCCTACTTCCGCACCGGTAAGACGATGGAGGCCAACGCCCTGGACACGGGCGGCGGTCGATTGGTTCACATCGGGGTGTTGAAGAAGGTCGCCGAGTCTCTCGCCGACGAGAACATTCTGCCGCGAATCCTGCCGGGCGACCTAAATCTCTCCGAGGCCTTCTTGGGCTTTACCCTCATCTTGGCTGGACAAACCGAGGGCGAAGTGGTGAGGCTTAGCGCCCTTGCAGGACCCGAACTACACTCCGACAGCCGACTCAAAGGCATCACCGCGGTCGAGAAGAGCGCACTCATCGCGCTGGCTACGGCCTTGGTCGCCGAGCTTCCCAAGCGAGTGCCTGCGAACTTGCCCGTGGGTAACCAACTGCTCACGGCCACAGAGGTCCTCACGGCCATGGCCAGCGTCCTCCGCGAAGACCAGCCCCCAAGCACCTGGCCGACGGCGGCTCCCGACCCCAATGCACCGGGACAGGGATGGGGCGAAGCCACGTTGCCGTAGCATCAGCCGGGACGGAACGTGACCGTCTTCCGAACGGGTTGGTCGCGTTTAATGCGTTGGAACGACCATTTTGCGAGCTCGCGAGACAGGCATGCCTCGAATTCCGCGGACTGTTCGTTCAGTCCCGTAGCAGAGGTATCTAGGGCTCTACCGTCTTTGCTGACCACGAAGGCCAAGCGCCAGCGCCCCTGTAGGGATTCGTCGGTCTTCAGCTGCGACTCGTAACAGCTGTTCAGACGCGGTACTTGAGCGGCCATCTTCTGACCGATCATCCTCTTGATGGCTTCGGGATCGTCGAGGACCGCGCCACGGCGAGCGGCCTTTACGCCTATACCGAAGTCGAGACCCGCCTCTTGGCCACCAGAACTATCGAGCTTGCCGCCGTCGGAAGGACCACCAGAGGGACCAACAATGCCGGTACGCGTTCCGCGAGTGCCACCGGTAGCCGTTGCCACACCATCGCCTTGGAGGTTTGTTCCGCCCTCGCCGGTTCCGATGTCGTTCGTGCCACCCGCGTAGGGAAGCAGAGTGCCAGAGGGGGTTTGGGCACGGGGCGTGGACGCCGTCTTCGGATCGGGCGTATCAACGACCTCGGGAGCCTTCGCAACGAGCTCGGGCATGGGGTATTCGTCAAACTCATCGAAGTCGAGCAAGACCATCTGCGGCTCGGGCTTTAGAACCAACCAGACCGCGACGACCGCAAGGAGCATGACGACAGGCGTGGCCAACAAGAGCGGCAAGACAGCTTTGCGATAGGATCGCTTGTCATCTTGCTTCTTTTGGGCCGCCTTGACTTCCTCACCCGGATCTGTCGCCGCTTCTTCGCCGGGGATGTCCCCGAAGCAGCTCGGGCAAGGCCCGCCAAACGTGATTAGGTCTACGTGGACCTTGCTTGCACAGAACGGACACGTGTTCAACAGGACTCCAGCAGTAACGGGACATACAGACGCCGCACCATAACCCCCAACAGATTAACGCACCAACGGCCACGGCCCTGAACATGCTTACTTCGCAAAATCCGCCTCGGTGGCGCAGGTAGCAAGGGCGGGTTCTTCCTTAAATGGCGCAGGTCAGCTGGACGGAGGCAGGATGCCGTAGAGCGTGTCTAAAATACTCACAGTGATGTTGGACCACGCGTGGAATAGCGCGCCAGCGATGATCCCCCCCGTGCGAGCGCGCATCCATCCGAACACCAGACTCGGAAAGAAGATGGCGAAGTGCCACCACTGAAACAACACGATGGAGTGTCCAAAAGCGAACAAGAGACAGGTGAGAATCCAACCCCAGCCAAGATCGGCGCCAAAGATGCGCCACTTTGGTCTAAACACCTCATCGAGGCGGCTCTGCATGTAGGCGCGATAAAAGAATTCCTCGGGAATCGCCACGAAAAACAACTGGTAGCCGATGAGCTTAATGGGGCTCTCGGGCCAAAGCCCCTCGTACTGGAATCCCATGACCAGGGTCTGCCAGAAGTGGTAGCCAATCAGAAACGGCAGCAAGATGACGCCGATGGCCATGCCGTTGACCCAAAGCGCAGAAGACCAGGCCTCTTTGTCGTCGAATCGGGGCAAGTAGAGCGGGTAGTCGAAGCTATCTACGCCGCGAAACCAGCACACCCAGACGGGCACGTACATGAACAAAATGGGAACTGCTGCCAGGAAAATCTCGGGTAAACCGGCCCCCTCAACCAAGGCGACGATGGCCCGAATTGCGAGGAGCGTGAGCAACCAAATCGCCACAATTTCGCGAATAACGGCGCCCTTGTTCACGCCAACTTGAATCATGTTTCAACACTCCGACAAACCATGAAGGTCCCGATCTCGAGCCCATCTAGCTTGGCCTGCTGGAAGGTGCGCGCGGCATCAACCGCCCGATCAACGACCGGGTCTCGGCCCATTGCGAAGGGGAACATGGCTACGGCGCCGCAGCCGGTCCGTTCGCGCAAATCGGAGAGAAGCCTCCACAGACCAGGATCTTCTTCGTCAACCACGTGCAGAATAGCCCGCTGATCGGCGGTGATACCACCAGGGTACTGTTCGGCGAGTTTGTCGCTAACTTTGGGGGCGAAGGCGCCGGCTCCATGCCCCGCGTGAAGTTCGTGCAGCAACGGAATCTCGGTGGCGACCTCGTCGGCGAGGATAGCCAGCGCCGGCTCTTCCAGGGGGTCGCGACCAAGTGCGATTCGCACCCGTTCTACCCCCTCGGGCTGATCGGCCCGCACCAACACCGTGCGACTGCCGCAGCTCCATCGGCCCCAACCAGACGGCCCCACGAATCGACCCAGCGCGCCGCCATCGGCCAGCACCTGGGCCGGAGTCAACGAGCTATCGGCCACCAATCCCGTAGCGCGCATTGCGGATTTCGCCGCCTTATCGCTGACCGCCCGACCCAACCCAGGGCGCGCGAGCAGCCGCGGGTGCAAGCCTCCGTGAACCAGCGCAGCACCGACCGCAAGGGCTCGCCAGCCTGGCTCGGGATAGACCGCCGTCCACTCCACTTCGATCAGCTCGGCAACCCGGGCGCAGAGCCGTGGGTTGTCGAAGACCTCGCCGCAGAGCACCAGACCATTGGTGTCGGCCTGGGCGATGTGATGGCGTACGACGCCGCAAACGGCCTGACAGAGGTTCTCGAGCACAGAGGCCGCGGCGGTGGCCCGATCGGCCTCCTTTAGGGCCGCGTACAGCTCGCTGTGGCGACTGACGGGAAGCGGGTAGCTGCGCCGAGAGAGCTTGGGCCCCTGGGACCAAACCGCCGAGCCCAGTAATCGAACCAAGGCCGGGTCGGGTTGTGCTGATCCGGCGGCATTCCACATCAACCCAACGTCTTCGACGGAAAGATCGAGGGCAGCCGCACACCGGTGGAGAGGTACATGGAGCGCTGAAAATCCCTTCTGCTGGAACACACGATCGACCTGCCCCGAGCGTCCGCGGTACACCGCGAGGGCGGCGCCATCACCACCGGGGTGCAGCGAGAGCATCAGCGCGTGATCGCGCGGCTGACCACGGTATCCGGCGGCAACCAGGCAGCGGTGAATATCCACCAAAAGCAGCCGATTTGGAGCGTATCCTCGCTTGACGACCTTGGCCTCAAGCCACTCGGCCGCGCGATCCGCTTCGAGGGCACTCAGCCCTGTGCTGCTGAGAATCGCCTGAAAAAACACCTTGGCGTCGACCGCCGGGGAGAACGGATCGCGTCCCGCCCTGCGCAACGAAGGGTGTCGCCGGATGACAAAAGGTGGCGTGATTCGCCCGGCGAAGGTGATCAGATCGACGTCTCGCGGACGAAGACCGGCCTGGGCTAGCACCGTGTCCATCGCCTCCCAGGGAAAGGTGCGGGTGAGCTGCTGCGACTCGATACGCCCCTGATGCGCAACGGCCACCAGCTGATCGTCGACCACCAGGGCTGCCCCTGTGTCTAGTCCGTCTGCGATTCCAAGGATGACCACGTCGCCTCCAACCCTCCGCGCTTAACGCGTCGAGCCAGTCGGGTACTTCTGGACTCTCACCTCAGCGAGGTAGCTGGGGATGTCGGTGTAGGTGCCAAGGTCGCTGTGGGCTTCGATGGCCGCGACAGCACGTATCACGAGTCCGTACTGACGTTCTGCCTTCTCACTCTGTTAGCGTCGCATATCGAACAGCGAAAATTGGGCATTGGCGTAGGCGAGCTGATCGGCGAGGGCGCGAATGATCGCAGTCCGAAGTACGGAACCAACTGTGTCGTTGCGACAGATTAGCTCGGCCCAGGTGATCCGCCCCATGGATAACCCCACCATTTGTTCGCGGCAGATGCACGACGCAATGCGACGACAGTCGCTTTGGATTAGGGCGCACATGCCGAAGGCGTCGCCTGGTTCGAGGGTTGCCAGGCGTTCAAATCGGTGGGTCTGATGGGTGGCGACCACCACACCTCGGAGAATAAACATGTCGTTACCGGACTCGCCCTCGGTGCACAGAAAATGTCCCCGCCGAGCGGCTACTGGATAGAAATGCTGAGCGACCTCTCCCAAAATCGAGTCCGGTACGCCCTTGAAGAGTGGACTGCCCCGCAGAACAGCGACCGAATCCACGCGGCCGGGTTGGATCATGCCACCGCTGCCCAGCGCCGTGGCCACCCGGTTGAAGAAACCAGGTTCTGTCCTAAAAGTGCCTTTTCGGCGCCATAGACGATGCTGGCGATGCTGGCGATGCTGGCGATGCTGGCGATGCGGTCGCCGACCACCCGCAGCCGATCGGTAAGTTGATTAAGGGCATGCTCTTCTAGGGCAGCGGCCACCGGATTTCCGCTGTCGCGCAGGGCGGTGTAGCCCAGGGCATGGAGCACCAAGAGATGGGTGTGCATCGACGCTGCGACCGAGGCCGTGCGCATGCCATCCCAAAAAAAAAACGCTATCTCGCGTACGATTTGCCCAATGCCCATTCGGCCGAGCAAGGTGTCGCCCGTAGAGATGATGAGCTCTCCCGACTGGACCACCACAAGCGTCGGATCGACGTCGCCCCGTTCGATGAGAAGGCCATTTTCAGCCACATCAAGTGTTGTAAATATCTTGAGAGCAGCGCGCACGTCCGATTCTGGCAGATGCTTGAAAATAGAGGGCAAGAAATCCATGGTGAAGTCTCCCGCGACAACACTGTCGCTCACATCGCAAAGAATGCAGTGGAAGTATAGACACATTTCGAGCTATATTGAGGTCCCCTCCTCGTATCCCGCCGACTTCTCCCTCCTCCCCGCTTACACTGTGCAACGCTCCCTCCTCTTCATCGCCCTTCTTGGACTCAGCGCCTGCGCGACTACGATGCGCATGCCCGGCCCTACATCGGTGCTCGGCCGTTCGGCGCCCGAGTCGATCCACCTGCCCACCGACCAAGGCGGATCAGTTGCAAAAGTGACTGAAGAACCCCCGGTCACACCGGATGCAGCGGTCAAGTCCAGCCGAGTAGGAGACGACGCAGCCAAGGCAGCCAAGTTCTACCTCGGACACCGACCCAAGGGCTTCCGCGACGATTGCTCTGGCTTTGTCTGCGCCGTCTACAACCGTGCCGGCATTCCGCTCAGCGGCAACACCGCCAGCCTCTGGGGAGCCGCTCAAAGCGCCAATGCCACCCACCATCGCAAGATGCCAAGCTTGGGCGATGTCGCTTTTTTCGACAACACCTACGACCGCAACCACAACGGCCGACTCGACGATGACCTGACCCATGTGGCAGTAGTCATCGAAGTACATGACGACGGCACCATCCTGCTGGCCCATAACGGCACCAGCCGCGGCCGCACGACGCTCACCATGAACCTCCGCGAACCCAGCGTGCGTCGAGACGACAACGACAAGACGCTCAACGACTACTTGCGGAGCAAAAAGAGCTCGGACTCCAAGCGCACTGTGTATCTCGCCGGTGAGCTCTGCCGGGGCTTTGCGACACCCGACCGACGCTGGCTGAACGACATCGCCTCGTCGGACTAATTGGTTTGACGTGGCCGGTGGGCGTAATCTGTAGGTTTCCAGGCTTTAGATCTCGGTGGAGTAGATGTAGGGGCTGCCCATCGGGCCCCGGCTGATGCCAAGCGACGTCCAGAGCACGCGCCACCTCGCCAATCAGCTCGGCGGCTACTCGAGCCGGCAACGGGCCCCTTTGGAGTAGTTGGGCACAGCTCACTCCATCCATGTACTCCATCACTAACATCCACTCGTCCTGGAACCAGATGGAAGGTGCTACGATAACAATAGCTCGATCTAGTACGAGCCCCAAGATGCGCGCCTCCTCGCGAAACCGCGACAGCACCCGCTCCGAGGCAGCGTCGGCGCGAAGGAACTTGATAGCCACATCCTTTGCGAACCCCTGCGGCCCTACGAGTCACGCCCGGTACACCACGCCAAAGACACCGTCTCCGAGGCGGGAAATGATGCGGTACCGGCGGTGCTCTGACTCCAGCGCCAGAGAGTCTAAACCGCCGCGTTGTACAATCCCATCGTGGCCACTGGCGAACACACTCAGTCTGGAAGCCCCGTGGTGTTGTCCACCCGAACGTTGGTCGGTCGTGCGACCGGCGCCGAACTCGTGCTGCCCGGTAGCGGCGTGTCGGGAGAGCACGCAGCGCTGTTTTGGGAAGGTGCTCGTTGGTGCGCCCGAGACTTGGAGAGTCGCAGCGGAACTTGGGTCAATGAGGCGCGACTAGAACCGGTCGTGGCGCGGACGCTGAGCGCAGGCGACGCGATCAAATTCGGCGAAGATCTGCAGCGGTGGCTGTATTTCGACGACCTCTGCGGAATGCTCGGACGCAGTCGCCAGCGGGTGAATGTCGAGGGATTTCGGGCACGACAGCAGCGAGCCGCGCCTGGAATCGTGGATGCAGTCGAACGCTTCCAACAGCGCCCAACCACCCGCCAGATCCGCCTGGGCGTGCAGAACCTCACCATCGAACCACTATAGGTGTCGCTCGATCTGAACTGCCGCCATCACGTCTGCGGCGTAGCGAGTGCTACAGCGGGAGAACGTCGGAGGCCGGAACCAACACCAGCGCCTCGTACGGCTCGACCGAAACCCGAACTGTGCCGCCCTGGCTGACCGAGAACGTACGGCCATCGTCGACGGGGAACACCACCGTGAGGTCGGTTCCCGGAGCGAACCCTACGGGCATATCGCTGCCGCCGAAGCTCGTATGAGCGCTTCCCTCGCCCGCCGTGTTGATGACGACCAAAGCGCGGTCGCCGTCGGCTGTGGCCCGCTCGAAGGCGACCAAGTGCGCGTCTTCTTCGCCGTCGACGCGATCGCTGGCCCACTTCACCTCGAAACCACCACGGCGAAGCGCCACATAGGCCTTACGCAGCTTGGTTAGACCTGCGACGTGGACGAACATCGGGCTCTGCGTGTCGAGGCCGCCATCCCACCACAACGGAGCGCGATTGGCGGGGTCGTTTCCACCGTCAAAGCTCTGCTCAGTGCCATAGTATAGGCAGGGAATGCCGTCCATGGTCATCAGGTGAACCAGGGCTGCAGCCAAGGCCTCTTCGGAGGGCTGATCGTATAAGAAACGTGGAATATCGTGATTATCGATGAACGTAATCAGCGTCTCTTGGGGGTTGCCGGTGATGCCATTCTCGTGGGGGGCGGCGCCGTAGTTCACCGAGCGCTCGGCATACAGGCGCTCTACGCTGCTGGTGGGGCCGCCGTACTTGTAGATGTCGTCGAACACCTGAAATTTGTGCGAGAAGTAGAACAGGCTGTCGAGCTCGCCGTCGAAGGTGTAGCTGCCGATTTTGGCGTCGTCGCCATCGAAAACCTCGCCGAACTGCAAAAAACGGTCCTTGCCGTTGGCCTTCGCTCGAGAGCGGATCTGTGGGTTGAACTGCTGCCAGAAGCTGTGTTCGACGTGCTTGACGGTGTCGATGCGGTAGCCGTCGATGTTGGTCTGCTCAATCCACCAGGCGAACACATCGATGAGGGCTTCGCGCACCTCGACCTTGTTGGTGTCGAGGTCTTTCAGGCCGCCAGGGAAGTCGCCCTTGACCACCTGGTCTTCTTGGTTCCAGTCGACGACCCGGCCACGCCGATTGTACCAGCTGTCGTTATGGAATTCGGGCGGATTAGGTGGAATGCGGTTGATCTCGGGCATGTACACCCAGCCCAACGGCGATTCACCCGATGGGCCAAGGCTGGTCCAGGCCTGCACGCCTTCGGCCTCGTACTTGGGATCCCACTCGGTGATCACTTCGATGGGGTCTTCCCAGAAGCCGTCCTCGGAGTCTTGATCGCCGGCGCCAAAAATTGTGGTGTCGGGCTGTCCGTTGCGATTGATGTCGTAGTAGAACAGCTGTCCGACGTGGTTCACGACGATGTCGACGATGACCTTAATGTCGTGCTCGTGCAGCACCGAGACCATCTCGCGCAGCTTCGCCATGTCGCCGAAGTGCGGGTTTACGCCCATGAAGTCTTGGGTCCAGTAGCCGTGGTAGCTAGAGACACCGGCGTCCTCTTCGACGTTAATCACCACCGGACTGATCCACACCGTGGTGACGCCGAGGGCCTCGAAGTAGGCCACGTTGTCGATGACGCCCTGGTAGTCGCCGCCCATGTACTTAGCGAGGGCATCTTCGTTGTGGGTGACGTTGTAGTCGTTGTTGCGATCGCCATTGGCGAACCGGTCGACCAAAAGCTGGTAGATGACCTCGTCGCGCCAGTCATCGACCTCGGAGGTCATGGCCGGAGCTTCGGCCCAGGGACCGGGTTCTTTGCTCGCCGCCACCCACACCAGCGACGGGCTGAGGGCAGCCGTTCTCATTGTTCGTGGTCCTGGGATACAGCGACCACGGGCACGCTCTCGCGGTCGTCTTCTTGCACTTCGAGGACCGTCGACAGCTTCTCTTCGAGGAGCGGCACGTCTTTCTGCAGCGGCGCCATCACTCGACGCCACAGGTTGCCCTGAATCGTCGTTTTGGGGTCGAACTTCCTCTTCAAGGCGAAGAACCGCCCAATGACCGCGTCTCCGAGAGACTTCCGCCAAACCTCGGGGCGAACCACCGTGTCTTTGGCGAAGTAGAAACGACCGCCAGCATCCACAACCGCCCGGGACATCACCTCGGTCATACGAAGTAGGCGTTCGCGACTGCGATCATTCACCGGGTAGTCCATGGCAAAGGAGTAGCCATCGACCGCGTGGGACAGCGGGAAAGGGTCGGGCCGATGTCGCTTCATGACGATGAGCCAGCTCTCGAGTCCCTCGGCGCGGTTCAGCTCAAGCACGCGCCTAATGATGGGCAAAGCCGACTCTTTCGTG
>JAACDH010000232.1 GCA_009936995.1 Rhodobacterales bacterium | reverse complement strand
TCCTTGTAGAACATCATGGGTGTGTCGAGCAGGTAGTCGAGCCAACGTTCGAAGGTGCAGGCGACTGCAGCCTCTGGGAAGCCCGTTCGACGTGGATCGGTGAGCGTCCAGGCGTGCCCGCGCCAGCTAGCCATACCACAGTTGACACCATGCTGATATGGGCGGTTGGCAAACATCGCAGTGGTGGGTGGACCGATACGGGTTGCGAGCTGAACCTTGGCCGCGGCACCCGCTTCGTCGGCGAAATCGTAGCTGGCTTGGACGGCACACGTGCCCTTCATCATGTGATGAGCGAGTTTGCCCGTTTTACCAAGATGCTCGCGCATGATTACGTAGCGGCCCTTAGGGACCCAGCCAATGTCGTCGATGCTAGCCTTGGGCGTGAAACCGACGGCGGATTGGTGCACGCCCTTGCCCTCGAAGAGGCGATCGATATCCCGGACGAACGCGACCGACTCATCGTCGATTGCCTGAAGTTCGTCGTAAGGGGCGCCAGAGAGCTCAAACTGGCCACCGGGCTCGAGCGTAATGTTGGCCCCATTTTTAAACAGCGCGATGGGATGTTCGCCCTCGTAGTAGGGATCCCATCCCTCGGCGATGAACGCGTCGAGCAGTGCTTTTACCCCCACTTGACCAAAATAGGGGATGGGCGAGCCGTCGGACCAAAGGAGGTGACGTTCGAATTCTGAGCCTACCAGCCATTGTTCGCGCGGGCGTCCGTAGGAATGGAAGGTCTGTCGTAGTTGCTCAACGGTGATGCGTTGGGGCGTGCTCATTGGATGTCCTCGCCTGCGTAGTAACGGGACGGGTGGCGGCGATACAGTAAAGACCCAGACCAAATGGTCAAGGAGTGTCACTGTTCAAAAGCTCGCGAGGAAGAGCGGCCACCAGAACTTTGCGGTTTTATTGACGACCGGGTGTCGTCTGGAGAACACTCACTTCGAATCGCAACCGCGCTGTCGCTGCTCGCCGTGACGGCCTATGTCCCGTATCTTGAGTCACAGGCTAGGCAAGAGGCTTAGGAGTGAATCGCGCCCTTCACATCTGGCCCACGTCTTCTCCGCCAGAAGGCACGATTGGCACTGGGTTCCAGTTCGGCCACACCGTACCCGACTTTCTTCTCCCCGATCAAAACGACTCGCTCGCTTCGCTGTGGCAATTCTCGTATCATTGTGCACGACATCAGCACCATCTGGTGTGCTCCCTGCCAAGAGCTCGCCGAACACATCAAAGAGCTTTGCCAAGAGCATTTCGATTCTGAAAATCGCCGATGACGGCGAGTTCATGGACGTCACAGTTCTCCAAGAGAACGTCACCGGCGACCCGCCCAACAACGTCGACCTCTTGCTCTTACTCTGGGTCAACGGGTTCGGTATCTCGGCGCCAGTCCTGGGCGACGGCGATAAAGACGGCACGGGTGGGCTGTCCGGAATGGGCAGTTTCTGGGTTAATCGTTATTGATCGAGAGCTTACCGTTCACGCACCCACGCGTCGCGCCTGCCGACGTCGCCAATCTGCGCGTCGCCGTCGACGAGATCCTGTAGACGGCTATTCGGTTCGTTGAATAAGATGAAAGCCATAGGCGGTCTCGATGATCGGGCTGATCCCGTTCACGTCCAGCGCCATGGCGGCATCCTCGAATGCAGGCACCATTTGGCCTGGCGAAACAGGGCCCAGATCGCCACCGTTGGGCGCCGAGCTGTCGTCGCTATAGGTCTTTGCGATGCGGGTGAATGGCGTACCCGATGTCAGCGCATCTCGCGCCTCCTCAATGCGTGCCCGTGCCTCTTCTTTTGTGCGTGTAGCGATGGATTGATGCGCTTTACTCCATGACACCAAAACGTGTCTGACGCGGATCTGCAACACCGCTTCCCGGCGAATGATGTGAAACCCGAAGGGTGTTTCGCACAGCGGTGCGATCTGATTGGGATCGACGGTTGCGGTGTGTCGCTCAAAGTTCGGGACCATGGTTCCCGTCAGCCAAACCCCCAACTTTCCACCTCGAAGCGCCGAAGGGCCATCGCTGTTCTCTTTCGCAAAAGCTGCAAATTCGGGGGCACCCTTGGGTGCGCTTGCGTGGAGTTTGGTAGCCAGTTCACTTGCTTCAGCCTTGGAACGGGTGACCGTCGAAGGGCTCTGGGGTGCGCCAGACCAGGTGATCAGCACATGAGATGCGGCCAGTCGCTTGGTGGTGGGGTCCGCCAATGGAGGTGGTTCAGGCGCCTCGATGACGACCGGCGCCGTGGTGGGGAGTGGCGGGCTTTGGCCACATCCGATGAGTACTAGGGAAAGCCAGAACACGTTGGCCTCCGATGGGGCATGGCGGTTGCGTCGTCCTCCCTGTAGCATGGCCGCGATGTTGCTCCACCTTCTCACCGCAGTCGCACTTGCAAGCAATCCGCCGGTCTCTGCACTCGACGCGGTGGTGCTGATTCACCAGGGCGACACGGTGTGCGCTGGGGTTCTCATCGACGACGCTGGCACGGCCGTTACGGCGTACCATTGCGTGGCATCTGGCGGGCGTCCACGGGTTCGGATGCGCACGGGCGACCAAGGCATCGCCCGGATCGTCGGTGTGGATGTCGGGAGAGATCTTGCCGTGCTCAAGGTGCCCGATCTCGCCGGACAGCCGTGGCTGGAATGGGTATCGACAGCACCAGAGGTAGGGGAGGCCATCTGGGCGTTGGGACACCCATACGGCGCGTCTGCGCCAGAGGGCTTCTTCGCTGGAGGGCTCCGCTGGTCTATCACCGAGGGCATGATTTCGGCAGTAGGCCCCGTGGCACTTCAGATCTCTGCCGGAGTAAATCCCGGAAATTCCGGTGGACCTGTAGTGAATGCCGAAGGCGAGCTCGTGGGAATCGTGAGTCGTCGGTTGGCGAGCAGCGAGGGTCTGGCATTTGCGGGACGCATCGAAACGATCGCCGATCTCGCTTCTCCGGATTCGGCGCGGGGACTCGGCCCCGTTGGCGGGACACTGGCGGTTGCGCCCGTGGTGTCGGTTTGGAACGCGCCCGGCGGTGTTCCTTCCACGGGAGTCCAGGTCAATCTGGCTTTCCGTGATCGGGTGGTCCTGTGCGGTGTCGGACGTTGGGCGCTCTCGCCTCGATGGGGTGCGCTCCAGTATGGCGACATCACTTGGCTCGGATCCGAGGTGCGACTGGCGCTACGCCAGAGGATCGGACGTGGTCGATTCGCGCCGAGAGCAGACGCCTGGGTATCAGCGGCCGTGGTGGAGAGTACCCGGTCCGAGTTCTTGGCTGGCGACGTAGACCTCATCCGAGACAGCGCCTGGACGCCCTTGGTTGGCGGGCGGCTCTCCGTCGCTACTGGCGCACTCGAACTTGGCTATGACCCGCAAGGTAGTGGAGCGGTGGCCTCTGTGCTGTTCAACTGGCCGGGCGTCATCAAGACGTTCTGAAGCTTTAGCGCGTTCTATAAGAGACGAATCTGTCACTGCGGCGCTGCCCACTGAAGGGACGCATTTTTGCGCGGTGACCATTCGAGCAGTCGAGCGGACCCGCAGGTCTGGCTTCACCTCATTCTTGACGCGATCACTTCACGTCTTCTTCCTCGGCCTTCTGCGCGATCCTAAGCTCCTCTTTGAGGAGGATCGTATTCTTCAGTTCGGGGAATTTTGCCTCGACCGACGCATAGATTGCTCGAACTTTGTCCATATCTGCGATGACATCTCCCGAAGTGCGGAACGTGTAGCCGAGGTTCGCGCGCTTCCGCTTGTAGTCGAGAAAACCGACGACGACCGGTACGCCGGCGGTGTTGGAGATCCAGTAAAAGCCGCTCTTCCAAGTGGGTTTAAATGTCCTGGTGCCCGATGGGGGGATCGCCAAGAATAAAGGCTGTGGCGCTTGAAGTTTGTTGGCCACTTCGCGGACCAAGCCATGGGGCGCTTTGCGATTGACCGGCAGTCCGCCGATCGCGGTCATGAAGCCACCGAAGGGCCACTTGAACAAACTATCTTTGCCCAGCCACGAGATTCGCATGCGGAAAACCCACGCTGCAGCGATCATATGGGGCAGGTCCCAGTTGCTGGTGTGCGGTGCCGCAATGATCACCGCGTGAGACTCTTGGGGGGGCTCCCCCTCTACGTCCCACCCAAAGACGGTCATCCAGATACGACCGATCCAGTAGGTGATGATGTTAGCAGGCGGGCCAGGATGATTGATTTTGGAGCTTCGCATACCGGCTAGCTAACGGACTTTTCCCCCAACGTCGACGCTTCGAAAGCACGAACGCCCCGACCCATAAGATCGAGGCGCTGTGAATGGAGCCGAGAATCGGACTTGAACCGACGACCTGCTGATTATGAATAAGCTGCTCTACCAACTGAGCTATCTCGGCATCGCGCCAGCGGAGATATTGCAGCAGCAGCGCCCCGTCAACGGTGAAATCGCGTGCAGTTCGAAGCGACGCCCAAATGGGCTAACTAGGAGAATTTCTTGTTATCATATGGCCACAAGGGATAAACACGGAACCATGCTACGGATGCTGACATACGCATTGGCTATTGGCCATGTATCTACTGGTTGGGCTGCAGAGCCCGTTCTGATGCTTGACTTCACTCCTGGGACTGCGAGTGAATTCGCGGTTACCGTGATGATCCAGGGGACAGTAAATGATCGGTTGCTCGCCGATGGGCACATTGTGCTCAGCAGCGAGGTGGTAGAACCGGTGGTTGGAGCCGAAGCGATCGACAATTGTTCCGGCAAGCCAGGTTGCCCAAACAACGTCCTGCGACAGCTTCCAACGCGAATCGCGGTCGTCTGTCGGCTCAATCGGAACGGAGAGCATCTCGTTGCCCATATGGAGCTATTCGAGCAGTCGAATCCGAATCCCGTTGTGGTCCGCGATATCCCGTTGGCGCCAGGCCAAGAAGGCGCGCTGGCGGCCGAGGTCAGCGCGGCGACAGAGTGGTTGTTGGGTCAAGTTGGGCCGAGCTCCGACGCCGTGCTCATGGCGGCGGCTCGATTGATCGCGGGCCTCGGTCCCAGCGCCGCGCCTCCCGAGTCCTCGATCGTGCGTCCGCCTCCAGTTGTCGCTCGCCCCCCTCTTGAAAGGGTTGACGCCGAAGATGGGGCTCCCACCCGTGTTCCCCAACCGCAAGCTTCGGTCGTTCCGGTGGGCCAACCCCAGCGCGTTGCCACGGCGGGTGTTGGCCAACTGGGAGAAGAGACAGGCGTGTACTACCGCCACGTTGCGGGCTCAGAAGAACACTTCAAGGAGAGCGGTCTAGACCCTCGCGACTGGGTCTTCGAGGCGATGCCGCACGCCGGTCGGGTGATCTTCGAGATGCGAGCTGGGCTGGGGCTCGGCGACACCGACCGCGGCGCCGACATTCGGGTCCAACTCAATGGTGACAGCCAAGTGCTGTTGCCCTGGTACCAAGGGGGGCCCGTCTCCGCACGCCGCCCTCGGGGTTCCATTTTCCTGGGATACGCACCCACCACCTTCCTCGACGTGGGCGTGCTGTTGGGGCTTCAATACGGCCACCGCCAATTCACGACGGGGTACGCGCGCGCCGAGCCCCTCGACGTGAAGTCCTCGGAACAACGCGTGGTCGCCGCTATCCAGTTCTACGTCCAACCCAGGTTACGTGCCTATTTGGCACCCGTGGGACCGGCCAAGCCGTACTTGGTCACCGGCGCTGATATCCGCGTTTTCGACGCCTACGATCTCGAACAGCCACCGAACTTCTCGTACCCGATACCCCCTGGCGGAGTGGTTCCTGGCTGGATTGGTGGCGCGGGCATGCTCATCGACCCCAGCCCCATCGTCGGCTTCTTCTTCGAGGGTAACTACACTCAGCACTTTGGACCTCGCAGTGAGCTCGGGACCACCGGCGTCTGGACCTTCGAGACCGTGACTCCCCTGTCGGGTGTGCAGTACACCATTGGTTTGGTCGGTGGCATCCAGTTCCGAATCTGAACCAGGGCGAGTCGCCCTAGGAATCGCCGCGGTAGGCAGACGAGTGATGTCTCCGGTCGAAGAGTTCGGCCGGATAGTCACGCTGTGGTCGCGGTCCATGCTCAACCTGTTTCAGAGACCGCTGCGCTGGCGAGAGACCTTGGCCGCCATCGAGTTCATCGGCATCCAGAGTCTGCCCATCATTCTGCTGTCGGCCCTCTTCACGGGCGCGGTATTTACTTACGAAAGCTACGATGCTTTCGCACTATTTGGCGCCCAAGGCCTGGTGGGCGGAACCGTTGGCGTCGTGATTACCCGTGAACTTGCGCCCACACTGACGGGGCTACTAGTCGCAGGGCGGGCCGGCTCGGCGATCGCTGCCGAGATCGGCTCCATGCGAGTGTCCGAACAGATCGACGCCCTAGAGGCCATGGCTGTGGATCCGGTCAACGATTTGGTGAAACCCCGGATTATCGCCGCGACTATCGCTGTCCCTTTGCTCACCGCGGTCTTCGACTTCGTGGGGGTCTTCGGGGCTTGGCTCACTGGAATCTACGTTTTGCACATGTCTCGACCGCAATTCGAGGTTCGCCTTCGTGAATGGGTGGATTGGGAAGACATCTCGGCGGGATTGGTCAAGGCCCTGGTGTTCGGCATGATTATTGGCACCGTGTCTTGCTACAAAGGCTTTTATACGAAGGGCGGTGCCGCTGGGGTCGGCCGCGCGACGACCACCGCTGTAGTGGTGGCGTCGGTAGCGATTCTGGTGTCCAACTACTTCATCGCCATCTCGCTTCCGTGAGCGCACCCGACCGACACATCGACCCCATCACCGGGCAGCCCGCCGCGATTCGGTACGTAGATGTTCGAAAGTCGTTTAAAGACAACCACGTTCTTCGAGGGGTGAATTTAATGGTTCCCCAGGGTCGAGTCACCTTCATCATCGGGCGATCCGGCACAGGTAAATCGGTCACGCTGAAGCACATCATGGGGCTGTTACGCCCTGATGCGGGTAAGATTTTCCTGGGCGATACCGACCTCGACACACTCAATCCCCGGGAAATGCGGGCGTTGCGGGTTCGCTTTGGAATGGTGTTTCAGCACGCGGCCCTCTTCGACTCGATGAACGTCTTCGACAACGTGGCGTTTCCGCTCCGAGAGCACACGCGCAAGTCGCACGCTGAGGTCGAGCAGAGGGTGATGGAGTTGTTGGCACAGGTCGGCCTCTCGGACGCCCGCGATCGGCTGCCTTCTGATCTTTCGGGTGGCATGACTAAGCGAGTTGGACTGGCTCGGGCGCTGGTGCGCGAACCCGAGTTTTTGCTCTATGACGAGCCCACGAGCGGCCTCGACCCGGTGCTCGCCGCTGCCATGGACCAGCTGATACTTGACACTCAGCGGGCGAATCCGCAGCTCACCAGCCTGATTATCTCCCACGACATGTCGGCCGTCTTCCGAATCGCAGATAAAGTGGCCTTTCTTGCAGACGGGGTCGTGCTCCACGAGGGCACAGCGGACTACTTTCGCACCGTCGCCGATCCGTTGGTGCGGCAGTTCGTCACTGGCTCCCTCGATGGTCCCATGGTGGTATGAGGAACCATGTCTTCGATCACTACCGAACTTAAAGTGGGTGCCTTCACGCTTGTCGCCGTCGCGATGGTGGGCTTTGGGTACCTTTATACCTTCGACGGCGTTCGCAGTGGCCAAGACACCTACACCGTGAATCTGACCGTCCCAAATGCCGACGGCATCTGGGAGGGCACGTCTGTTCGCTTGGCCGGCGTCGATATTGGAGCGGTCGATCTAATCGAACTCGATGGCAGCCATGCCCGCCTGAAGCTGAGTGTCTTGAGTCAGTACGAGTTGCCCGCAGACTCACTCGGAGAGCTACGCAGCAGCGGTATGCTGGGTGAGCGTTTTGTGGCTGTAGATCCGGGTCGTTCCTCGGCGATTATATCTGATGAAGGTCACCTAACGTTCGGTGACGAGCCCGGAGATCTAGACGCGATCACCCGGCAAGTGGAGCTGATCAGCGAGGACATCAAGGCCATCACTGGAGCCATGCGCGAAGTGGCCGAGAACCGCGACAATGCAGACCACCTCGAAGCCACCATGGCGAACGTCGATGCGCTGTCAATGTCGCTGCGCCTAATCGCGGAGCAGAACCGAACGGATGTCAACGCGATTGTCGCCAGTGTAGCTCGGCTCACCACGTCTTTAGAGAGCTTCACGGTCGAGACCAGCCGTGACGTCGACGAAGAGATGGACAAGCTCCACCTAGCCACCGACACCCTCAACGCGGCCCTTGATGACGTCGAACACATTACCTCTAAGGTCAACGCAGGTGAGGGGACGCTCGGCGCTCTAGTGAACGACCGCCAAACCATTGATGCGCTCAACGACACCCTCGACAACGCTAACGCAGTCATCGAGAGCTTCTCCGGCTTACACGCCAAGGTCTACTACTTTGGGCGTCTCTATTTGGGCTCTCAGCCCAACGACCCCAGCTTCTTCTACGGAAATCCGCTGGCCCCAAATTTGGCGGGCGGGCTCGGCTATAGCGGCTCGAATACCATCGGAATGGAGCTACACCCGTCCGAGGATTTCTGGTGGATCTTCGAGGTCAATGACTATCCACAGGGCAAATTGACGTCCACCGAACACTACTTCCCCGAACAGGGAACGCACTACACCGAGTGGACACGCAGCCTGGACTATCGGTTCACGTTCCAAATGGCCAAGCGCTGGTACAACCTGGGGCTCCGCCTTGGCATTAAAGAAGGCGGCGGCGGTTTGGGGGTCACATACTACACTTTAAACGACCGCTTGCTGCTGATGGTCGACGTTTTTGACTTCACCTTCGGAGCCTACCCGGCTCTGCAAGACTCGGGCATCCCTAATGTACGCCTCTCGGCGCGCGCCGAACCCATCGACCACCTGTGGTTCGAGACGGGCACAGAGCAAGTGATTCTCGGAGCCAAATACGGCTACTACACGGGCTACCTGGGTGGCGGATTTCACTTCACCGACGACGATGTGAAATTGCTGTTCTCCACCCTCCCGCTGGGCCTCTAGAGGTATTCTAGCCGCGCACGCTGACAGTTTCGGTTCTCTTGGGGAGGACGTCCTGAAAGTTAGCGGGCTCATCGCGCCGACAACACCCCGCAAACGGGTGGGCGCAAGGTATTAGGAATGCTCCGCATTCGGGAAGGCACAGTGGCAAAGAAGAAGGATGAATCCGCAGACGTAGCATCTGATTTCTTCGGTGGAGACGATGATCTCGACTGGATGGACGAAGACGATGACGATTCTGAAGAAGCAGAAATTGAGCCGACCCTGCCCGTCGCGCCACCACCGCCGCCGACCTTCGAAGCTCCGCCAAGCCCGTCTCCGGTAGAGCCTCTTGGCCAAGACGACTGGGCCAACAAGATCTCCGCTGCCCCGGCAGGCGATCCGGCGATCTCCAATGCGCCGACTTTGGTGTTCAGTTCTGTGCCCACGCTACCGCCCGCGCCCGCGCCCGAAATGTTGACGCCCGAGCCGTCGATGGACGACGCGTCGCCAGCGGTTTCGCCCGCGCCAGAACCAGCGCCAGCGCCCGCGCCAGAACCAGCGCCCGTGCCAGAACCAGCGCCCGTGCCAGAACCGGCGCCCGTGCCAGAACCGGCGCCAGAACCAGAACCGGCGCCAGAACCAGAATCAGCGCCAGAACCAGCGCCAGAACCCGAGCTTTCCTCGAAAAC
>JAACDH010000029.1 GCA_009936995.1 Rhodobacterales bacterium | reverse complement strand
GGATGGAGAGCGCCATGCGTAATCTTGAAACCTACACCCAGAACTTGGCTGGCGCCGAGAGTCAGATTCGCGACGCGGACTTTGCCTACGAGAGCGCCGAGCTGTCCAAGTTCCAGACGATGCAGCAAGCGGGTACCGCCATCCTCGGCCAAGCCAACGGCATCAACCAGGGCGCTGTCCGACTGATCGGATAGTCCAAAAACGCCCACTCTGGGGCAGACTTTATAGATTCAGCCTCGAATTAGAGCCGCGTGGAACACATTCCACGCGGCTTTTCCATTTTCTTTAAGGAGTACCAAGGATCTTGCGCCCGCCAAGCTACGTTTCTTTGACATTCGGCCTAAAATTAGGGTTCCCTGGTCCTCTCGGCATACAGTCCGTAAAGCCACTCATAGACGACCACTTTGGCGCCTTTAGGCAGATCTCGAATTTGCAGTACGAACGCGATGTCTGGCCAACACCGTGTTCTTCTGCGCTGCGCCCCCGTTGACATTGGCGTACGAGTCATGTTTGGCCATCATGCATCGCAAGGCTGAGCAGCGTTGCCGCTACTGGGGGCGCGGTCTTGGGCTGGCCGAAACGGGGTCCAAGGGGCTGTTCACGTCAGGGGTATATGAAGCCTTGGTTGAATGGGGCGCATATTGACTATGATGATGCGAATGCTGGAGCGCGCCACAGATGCCCAAATGGACTCGACGAGAATTCACGCGAGATACCGCTCTATTACTCGCTGCGACCGGATGTGGCGGTGGTGCCGAACCCCAGGACTCCGCCAGCGCTCCACCACGTCCGAAACACGTCATCCTCATCACCGCCGACGATTTAGGATGGCGCGACGTTCACAGTTATGGCCTCACTCAAATCGCCACACCGGCCATGGATCGACTGGTGGCGGAGGGCATCGCATTCGACCGCGCGTTTGATGTGGTGTCCAGCTGTTCGTCGAGTCGAGCGAGTTTCATCACCGGCCAATACCCCCATACCCATGGGGTAGAGGGGCTGGTACACCGACATCCCGAAATGTCGCTGCCCACCGACCACCCCACCATGATTCAACCCATGGTGGAAGCGGGATTCAATACGGCCATCCAGGGGAAATGGCACGTGACTGACATCGCCACACCCGAGCAGTTTGGCTACCACCGGTACTTGCCCACCGATATCGACCAGGTGATGCGCCATACCGATGACGCGATTCGGTTCATCGACGAACACGCAGAAGACGGTTTCTACCTAGAACTCAACACCATGCAGACCCACCGGAATTTGCTGGGTCAATTTATCATGGCTGACGGGTACGAAGTTGAAGAGGATGTCGCCATTCCGCCCGAATATTGGGGCCTGCCGGACTGGCCGGAAATCCGCTTTGAAGTAGCCCGGTACCTCAGCCAGGTCCGATACATGGATGCGCTCATCGGAGAAGTCCTCGATCACCTGGATGAAGTTGGGCTCACGGACGACACCCTCATCGTATTGGTGTCCGACAACGGACCGCCGTTCCCGGGTTGTAAAATGTCGCTGTACGACCGCGGCACGGGCACCCCCGTTGTATTCAGATGGCCGGCTGGGCTGGCGCCTAGTCGCACAAACGAATTGTTCAGCACAGTTGACCTGGCCCCCACCCTGCTCGACCTCCTCGGACTAGACATCCCCAATTCAATGGAGGGGCGGTCGTTCCTTGGACTATTCGAGGGCGACGCCAACTGGGTGTCCCGTGAGGCGGTGTACTCGGAGATGGAGTTTCACGCGGGCGCCATCCCTACCCGTGCCGTGCGCACCGAGCAATACAAATACATTCGCAATTTGAGTTCAGATCCGATGGGCATGGGAGACGCCAACGGGCAGCCGTACGCCGATGCGTTGGCCGAGCTCCCCGAACACCCATGGCTGCTCGAACGGCCCGCTGCAGAACTCTATGATCTGGCGGTAGATCCGTTGGAGCGCACCAACCTCATCGATGATCCCGGATACGCCGATGTGCTCGAAACCCTGCGTACGCTGATGATCGAGAACGCCGAGGCCACCCGAGACCCGCGGGCCCCCGAGTTGTAGAGCGGTGCCGTCAAAAGCCGCTTGACCTCATGACCCGCGTCCTTGAGGCGTCGAGTAGACCTGGCGTCGTGATAGGCGAGCCGTTGGGCGGATTGTTTAGCGCCACCTTGGCCGCCGGGACCGGCTGTAGGGGGTCGCGAGCCTACGGGGGGCCCTATGGAAAGGAGTACAGTTCGACGTCGGATGCCACGCAGCCGGGCAGCTGCACGGCCACAAAGCGCACCGTTGAACCAGCGGCGCCGGCGGGTACGTTGATCCCGAAGTTCGCGGTTCCCGAGCCATCCGCGACCGTGGACGAGATCACCCTGGGAGAAGCCAGTCCCACGGTCAGAACCGGACATCCTGGCACCGCGATTTGACCTGCGGACGTGCCCATCACCAGCTTGGTGTCTACGCCGGGCTGGAGGTTGTTTGCGGTGAAGGTATTGAAGACGCCGGCCATTCCCGGACTGGGAGGAAGCAGATCTGGGATGAGCCCAGCCACCATCTGCACGGGACCCGCCGTGGAGCCACCCCCGAGCCCACTCTCGTTTCCAGACGTGTCTGTGGCCACCACGGCGACGTACAGGTCGACGCCATCCACCACGGGACGGCCGTCAGAGAGCTGGGTGAGGGCGGCCGAGGTGCCGACCTTGACGGTTGCGGCGGGGTCGAGGGCGCCGGCTCGATAGTCGATCAGGGGCGCGTCGATGGGCGCGTCGTGCAAGAACACGTGGTACCGAGATAGGTCGGCGGCCGCGCTCGCGTCCCACGAGACTTGTGCCGCTCCGGCGCCGGCGCCATCGGACAGGACCACCGCGGTCACGCTCGTGGGTGGGCTGCTGTCTGCTGCCGGGCTGGCGGGCGTGCCGGTGTCGGCGGCCAAGGCGTGCAGCGCGTTGATCCACAGGGTGGCTCGGCGTGCGGCGCCAGGGTCTTCGAGGAAGATCATGTTCTCGTCGTTGTAGGCGTCGGCCGAGTAGGTGAAGTTGGCGGAGCCCATCACCAGAACGTCTTGGTCGATGACGGCCAGCTTAGCGTGCATCATGTCCGAGTTGCCATCTAGGCGTACGTCTACCCCCACCTCGTCGAGCTGGGAGCCCGAAAATCCATCGTCGGCGTAGGGAGGCTGATCTGCGTGGATCCAATCGTCGAGTACGCCACGCACCACCAGACCGGAGCCGTGGGCCAGATCTAGATCGTCGCAGAGGTCGGACCAGGGGTCGTTGAGGTCGCCGGTGAACACGTACGCCGCGAAGTGCACCGACTCTGAGGCGCTGGCGACGTAGCTGCGCAGGCCTATCGTCTGGTCGTCTATGGGGTCGTCTTCGGGGGAGAAGAACACGCGCAGAGGTCGGCCGTCTAAGGTCCAGTTCGTCTGGACGCTGGGTGGACTGCTGGTCTTGAAGGTCCCGGTCCACATCTCGGTGAACTCCTCTGCAAAGGCCGCAGCGACGTCGACGTCGTCGATGAGGATGGCCGCGTTGTCTTGCGACGAGAAGCCCGGATCCGTGAAGTTTGCGCTGCCCGTCCACACGCGTTGGCTATCGACCACGATAAATTTGTTGTGCATCTCGTCTGAGACGCCGTTGTCGTCTATCACAGTGATACCCGCTGCGATCAGGTCTTGCACCGCTGAGTTGCCCATGCCGTCGGTGTCTGTGATGATCCGAACCGCGCCGGCGCCCAGCGTGATGTGCCGCTCGATGAGGGCCTCTGTGACCGAACCTGCGCCCGCGTCGGTAAGGTTGTACACTGCCACGTCCACCGATGTTGTCGCCGACGAGATTAGGGCAGATGCCTGTTGGTTCATGGGAGCGTTGAAGGAGAAGCTGCCGTCGCCCTCGGTGAAGATCACCGACCACGAGCCTCCGTAGGCCAGGGTGGCGGGGATGAGCAGGCCGAGCACCGCGATGCGTTTCATTTCCCCTCCGAGGGGGCCAGCGTACACGTTCGCCCACCTTCTGGGAACCGGCGTCGCAAATTTGTGTATCCGCGCGACCTGAGAAGTTCTGGAGGGCGTTTATGTCATCCGATGATCGGCAGCTCTCTGGGGCGCTTGCCCAGCACCGCCATGGCATTGGCCACCGCCGCTGACAGGTGAGGCACGGCCACCTCGCCCACGCCACCCGGGGACTCATTGCGCTCGATGAGTTTCACGTGTAGGCGGGGTGCGTCTGCCAGCTTGACCATGCGATAGTCGTGGAAGTTACTCTGCTTGACTCCGCCGTCTTCAATGTCGATGACGCCGTACAGTGCGGCGGTAAGACCGAAGATCATGCCGCCTTGCATCTGGGCTTCGACGCTATTGGGGTTAATGACGAGCCCACAGTCCAGTGCACACCAGACCTCGTGAACTACCGGCTTGTCGTCGATGATTGACACACGTGCGACCTGGCAGCAGGCGCTACCGAAGAGCTCGTAGGCCGCGACACCCATGGCCGAACCGTCGGGTAGGACACCGGCCTGCCATCCCGACATGTCGCGGGCCGTCGCCAAGGTCTGCCGTAGACGATGACCCTTCGGAAGCAAATCGATGCGGTACTGTAGCGGATCGGCTTCAGCGGCTTGGGCGAGCTCGTCCACGAAGCTCTCGTTGAAGAAGCAGTGAATCGAGGCCTCGACGCTGCGCCAATAGGCGTACGGTACGAACGTCTCCTCGTGGACCGTTCGTTGGAGCAGATTTGGGATGGCGTACGCCGTGACCGCGTCATCGGGTATGTTCACCTCGGCATAGCCGTCGGCCTGCCAAGAAACGGGCCGCCCATCCTCTGCGAGCACGCCTCGATACCGGGCGACGGCTTGCTTGCGGTAGCGGTCTTGGCGGGTCTCGACTTCTCGGGACCAGGTTAGCTTTAGGGGCTGTTCACCCGCCGCCTGCCATGCGGTGATGGCCTGATTGATGAAGTTGTGCATGTCGTCGCCACCTGCCGCGCGCCGACCAAAACTTCCGCCCATGGTGTGGGGGTGGAAGGCCACCTGATCGGCCGTGAGCCCTAGCGTCTTCATCACGAAGTTCTTGGTCATCAGCGGGTTCTGCCCGCCGCTGGCTCCGTGCACCCGTCCGCCTTCTCGCCAAAGGGTCCCGTTCATGGGCTCCATGGGCGCGTGCGCGAGGAAGGGCACAAAGTACGACGCCTCGACCGTCTTGCCCGTCTGAGTGGTCACGTCGCCGCGGGACATGATCTCAGTCATCCGTTCGTCGTCGTCGAGGGCGGCTTCCATGAGGGCGCGCAGTGAGGCGGTGTCGTGGGCGGCGTTCGGGCCGGGCGCCTCGACGAACTTCACCGCGTTGGCCGCTTGCTGGGCGCGCCACGGGTTGTCGGCGACGACCGCCACACCTTCCTGCACGATGGTGACGGCTGCGACGTCGCGCATGGCCAGAATGTCGGCCTCATTCTCGATGGAGACCACACTGCCACGGATCTGTTGCGTACCGATGATAGCGGCGAACTGCATCCCGGAAACGTCTCGGTCGATGCCGTATTCTGTTGTTCCGAAGACCTTGTCCGCGAGATCGGGGCGGACATGAGACTTACCCACATGGCGGTACATGCTGGCGTCCTTGGTGACGGGTGACTGTGGCACCGGAAGCTGGGCTGCGATGGGTGCCAGCGCGCCGTAGGACAGCGAGCGTCCGCTGGATTCGTGCACCACGTGGGCGTCTTCCGCCACTAGCTCTGTGACATTCACATCAAGCTCGGCTGCGGCTGCGGCGAACAGCATCTGCTTGGCGGCTGCTGCGGCAACTCTCATGCTCCGCCAGCCGGTGAATCGGAGGCTGGTGCTGCCGCCTGTCATCTGCATCGTGAGCAGATCGCCGCCTAGGAAGAAAGCGTTCTCGACCACGCGCTGGAAGAAGCCCGTGAGCTTCTGGTCCGCGAGCACGAAGCCCTGAATAACGTTTCCGTTCGAGAACCCGGTCTCGACCGGAGCCTGGCGGACCTCGATTCGTTCCCAGGGGATGTCTAGCTCCTCTGCCACGATTTGGGCGAGTCCTAAGTGCGCGCCTTGACCCATCTCGGTGTGCGGCGACAAGACCACCACGGTGCTGTCGGGCCGAATCTGCACCCAGAGTGCCACTAGATCGCCTTCCAGATCTGCCGCTTGATGTGCGCGTCGGTCGTGGAAATTGACGGTGGCGAGTCCTACGGCCAGTCCTACGGCGAGTCCGCCGCCCACAGCGGCGCCCGCGATGAGCACCCGACGTCGGGTAACGCTCATGAGACCTCCTTCGACGCGTCGACGACGGCGCGCCGGATGCGCTCGTAGCAGCCACAACGACAGATGTTGGTGATGGCAGCAGCGACCTCTGCGTCGGTCACGGTGGCCCGATTGTTGAGGGAGTCCGGGCCCTCGGCCATGTCATCCTGCGACGTGCGGCCCGCCAAAAACGCCGCCGCGCTCATCTGCATGCCCGGCTGGCAATATCCGCACTGGGGCACCCGATGGCGAATCCACTGCTCCTGGACGGGATGGGGTGCTTCGGCAGTACCGAGGCCCTCGATGGTGGTCACTTCGGCTTCGCCCACGCTGGCGATAGGTAGGATGCAGCTGCGCACGGCTCGTCCGTTGATGTGAACCGTGCACGCACCGCACAGCCCCTTGCCGCACCCGAACTTGGTGCCTCGGAGACCCAGCTCTTCGCGCAGGACCCACAGAAGGGGCATCGCTGGCTCAACGTCGACTTCGTATTCGCTGCCGTTCACCGTCAGCTTGGGCATACAGGGGCCTGGGGTACTGGGGACGTCGGGAAGATATCGTCGCGACTCGTTTCGTCCACCACTTGCAGCGAGTCAGCGCAAGGACCTTCCGATCCCCTGGGCTCTGCGCCGAAGCGCGGGACCCTAAGTCGGAGCCCGATGGTGTTGCGCTTAAACCCAGAACCCTGACAGCCCTGGCGACCCCGCTGGACGCCTCTCCGTCCCCTCTGTCGCCAAGTTGCCGGTGCACAGCAGGTCGCTAGGGATGGCGCGGCCCCTGAGACCTAAGTGGTGGACAGAATCTGTCCACACAACGGCATAAGGTTGGTCCAGGAGAACCATCATGCTCACGTTTCCAAAGCCACTTTCCATCGACCAGCTGCATCGATTTCCCGTCCCGAAGTCGCCTCCTTGGTCAGCCGCTCGCAGTCGTTGGACCCCCATTCCTCATGTGACGCTGGCGCGGGCGGTCGTACGCACTGCGACGGAGCGTGGGCTCCGGCTTCGCAGTGATGTTTGGCAGGTGAGCGCGTCGGGTCACGATCTGCTCGGCTCACTGTCCTTCCATAACAACGACGGACGTTGGCCGTCGGAGGTCATTCCCTCTATTGCGGTGCGTCACAGCAACTCGGGTCGGCATGCTGTCACCGTTGCGATCGGAGCCCAGGTGTTGGTGTGCTCAAACGGAATGCTCATCGGCGAGGTGGTTCTCAAGCGTCGACATCTGCCGGGCCTCGATGTCGATGCCTTGGTGGGCGAAGGCCTGAGTGCATTCCAGGGATCGGGGCGTAAAGTGCAAGCGTTCATTGACCGACTAAAGGACATGCCTGTTCGGGACACCGACTTTGAGCGCCTGCTTGTGCTGGCCGCCCGCCGAGGCGTGGTGTCTTGGAGTGCCCTTCGTCATGTCGATCAGGCGCGTGCGAATCCAGTCTGTGAGGCGTTCTCGGAGCCCACGGGCTGGGCGGCGTACAACGCATTTACCGAGGCAATCAAGCGTCGCAGTGGCGCGCTTCAGCTGCAGTCGCTTCGGCTCCTGGGTGAGCTGTTCGATGCGGAGTCCCTCGAGAACTTCTGCGCCGCCTAGTGCCCGGTTCCCCCGTTGAGGATGTCCTGGTTCACGTTGGACACCCTGCTGAGTCAGGGCTGCCCTCGCTAGGGGATTGACTCTGTGACTTGCCCCGGCGAGGTGATCGAGATGACCCCGGCCCAGTTGCACATCAATTTACTGGAAGCGTTGAGCGCTGGCGTCTTGCCGATCAGCACCGTTGGCGAGCCAGGCACCCAGGGGGCGACCGTCACGGGGATACAGGGCATTGGCGTGAGCACTCCCAGAGCCGCGGCGGTGGCGGCGGCAACCATCGGGTTGGCAAGCGACGTGCACATGCTGAAGGGAAGGACGTTGACCATCGGAACGTTGTCCATGATCGTCGCCGCCGGCATCTTCGAGGTCATCACCTTTTTGGTCGGCAGGACGACCAGCGATGAAGGCGCCACGCCAAAAGAACACTGCATCATTGCTCCCATGCACACTTGTTGACCCATGCTCTTCTCCTGATCGACGGTGAAATGTTACGAGATCGGTTGGATCTTGCCTGCAAACTCTAGCATATTCTTTGGCCACGCTGCTGGGTTGAGGTCTTCTTAGATAGAGCGCGACACGTCTTCGGCCTTGTGGCGAGTGGTGAAACGACTGAAGCGCACCGCGAGCAAATCCAGCCATGAATAGCTGGTGACCGGTTCGAATCCTGGGTCGTAGCCTTTCCCGACCAGGGACCCGAGGCCCCACTGGGTGCCCCCAAAAGCACCCGAGGGCTTGTTACCCCGGCCACTTGGGTCGGGGAGCGTCTGTCGAAGAGGCCTGCGGAGTACGTTAATTCTGAAGGAAATCGTTTCTTCGGTAGCGGTTAGACTTAAATACTCAAAGTACGATTTGGACAGCTCAATCAATGTCTTCTGCAACGGCCTGATTCAGTGGCGTCCATGTCGTGTATCCTGGCGTCTATATTCGGGAACTGCAAACCAGCCAGCCGACCGTCAGCGGCGCTACTGCGGGAGCGGCGCTCGACAGGGGCAGGCCACCAAGCCCTGCAACATCAGGGCCTATTCCTCGGTGATGAACGTGGTGTTGTTGTTGATGACCGGTAGAATGGTCTGGCCTACGATTCGCTCATCGATGATGTCTGAGATGTCTGCGAATTCGGAGGCGGGTACGGCGCGTTGGGCGTCGATATCGGTCTCTTGGAGGGGCATCGCCAAATCAGGGGTGTTGGCGGGGACTTCGTCGAGGTTCTTACGTGCGGCGTGCAGCGCCTTGGTGAGTTCCTTCACTGTGTTGAAGCGGTCTTCGGGGTTGTACGACGTGCATTTGATGAGCAAGGAAACCAAAGGAACGGGAACACCTTTGAATATCGTGGCGTCGTGCTCGGCGACAAAGAGGTCGATGACCTTGCCGGCGGTGAGGAGTTTGTAGAGGGTTGCGCCAATACTGTAGACGTCAGTGCGAACATCGACATGCTTGGCGTCGGTGCGCTGTTCGGGCGATATGTAGCCCATGGTGCCCATCACGTTGCCGGTCTTGGTCATGGACCGATCCTGGATCTGCGCGATGCCAAAGTCGGTGAGTTTACAGTGCCCGCGGCGGGTCATGAGGATGTTGTGGGGCTTGATATCTCGGTGAATGACCCCAATGGCGTGGGCCGCGGAGACGCCCTTGCATACCTGCATGATGACGTCGACGGCCATTCGAGCGGGCATTGCACCGTGGGCGTCGACCCAGTCGATGAGGCAGCCTCCCCTGGCCATCTCCATTACGAAGAAGGGCAGGGGAGCGTCGACGCCGACGTCGAAGATTTGGACCACGTTGCGGTGGGTGATGCGCTGCATGGTGGTAGCTTCGTTGGCGAATCGTATGCGCAGTCTCGATCTGCTGCGAAATTTTGGCAGCAGCACCTTAATGGCTCGCCAGGCGTTGTCCTCGGTGTCCCAAGCGCGGTAGACCGACGCCATTCCCCCCTCGCCCAGCTTGGAGATGAGCCGGTACCGGCCAGCTACGAAGGCGCCGCCCACTTGTTCGACGCCGGGGGCTTCGTCGGGGATAGTCGCCAACGCCGTTTTGACCGTGTGCGACGCTTGAATGGGTGTGGCGTTGTCGTCCTCGTCCTCGTTTTCTTCTTCCTCTCGGCGTGCTTCGATCACCGCAGTGCCTCCAGTCACGCCCATGATCAACAGCCCGCCGAACATCAATGCGCCAATGATTACGGGGGTGTTGTCGGGGGCCACAGCGAGGTCTTTGACAACCACGTGTTGCGTGGTGCCGTCGGATTCCACCCGTATTTCGTAGTGATGGCCGGGCGGGAGCGCCTCGGGCGTGCGGTTTTTGACCATATAGTCTTTGGGGTCGATGAGGCCGTCGCCCTTTTCGTCCTCGCCGACAACCGCGTCGTCTTCGGCAGGCGTGTCGGGGAGGGCTTGTTCTTCATCTACGCCAAAGAGAATATCGTTGAATCCCGCTTCTTCGGTGTCGAAGAAATAGGGCACGAGTTTTAGCCCCCCTGCGAGCAACAGTACCACACCAAATAGGAATACGATGGGGGAGCTGCGGCTGGTTATGCCCAAGTTTCTTCTCTTAAGGTTCGTCACATGATGCCAGGGATGGCAGATGGACTTCAGTGGTTGGTATAGCGGTCAGGCGAGATTCGGGCGAGAAAACAGGTCTGGATTTCTCAAACGTCGATGCGTGTGGCCGTGCTGGACTGGCTCTGGGGTGTTTTGT
>JAACDH010000231.1 GCA_009936995.1 Rhodobacterales bacterium | reverse complement strand
ACCACCTCGGTCGTGGCCCAGCAATGGCTCGCTCGATCAGAGGTGGGAAAGACCTTCGCGCCCTGGCCCCTTTACGCGGCGTCGAACCTGGGCTCCCTGGTAGCCTTACTGGCCTACCCCTTGCTCATCGAGCCCCTAATGGGCATCTCCGTCCAGGGCTCCACCTGGGCCGCCCTGTACCTGGTCTACTGCGTCATCGCGGTGCTGGCCTGGCGATCGTTAGGGCCCAAAGTCGACGAAGAAAACCAACTTGACGACAGCCCGGCGCCCACCGCCAAGGACTACGTCCGGTGGATCCTGCTCAGCCTGGCGCCGTCCATGCTGCTGCTGTCGGTCACCAACGCGATCACCTCGGAACTCGGCTCGTTTCCGCTGTTCTGGGTCCTGCCCCTAGCGCTGTACTTGGGCAGCTTCGCCCTCGCCTTCCGAACCCACGAAGAGCCAAGCTACCTCCTACAGTTTTGGCCCGACATTACCCTGGCCATCTTCCTGTTCTGCCAGTTCGTCATCGTCACCGAGATGCAGCCTATCCTGTACCTGCTGTACTTTCTGATCTGCTGGATTGTGCATGAGCAGCTGTACCTCACCCGTCCCAGCGCCAAGCATCTCACGGCGCTTTACCTGGCGATTTCCTTGGGTGGATGGCTCGGCGGCATCGCGGTCTCGGTGGTAGCTCCGATGGTGTTCAGTGGACTCACCGAGGTCCCCGTCTCGCTCGGAGTCATCGCCATCGCCCTGCTGATCAGCGCGGGTCCCCCTGCCCGCTCGTGGTGGAAGCAGACCCACATTCGCTTCACAGGCTCCCGGGCGTTGCTCACGGCGACCGTCGCACTGCTCACCGTGATGCTGCTCGCAAGCGAAGGAGAGAAGGGTATAATAGACCGCGAGCGTTCGCTGTACGGCATCTTCACCGTGGCCGAGCGTCCCGGCGAGGACGGCCTGCGGTTCCGCGAGCTGGCCAGCGGCTCCACCGCCCACGGAAAGCAATACATCGAGGGGCCGCAGGAGGACGTCCCCATGAGCTACTACCACCCCGTTGGCCCCAACAACATCGCACTGTCTACGCGAAAGATAGGTCGGATGGCGGGCATTGGACTGGGCGCCGGAGCGGTGGCGGCGATAACCGAGTCGGACGAAACCTTAGTGTTCTACGAGATCAACCCCACCTCGGCCCGGATGGCCCAGGAGTCGTTCACCTACCTCTCCCACGCCAAGGGAGACGTGCAGATTCGCATGGGCGACGCGCGTCTTAAAATGGTCACCGAGACCGATCAAGCGCCGTTCAACGCCATCTTCATCGACGCCTTCGCCGGCGACGGGATCCCAACCCACCTGCTCACCCGTGAAGCCGTGGCGGTCTATCTGAACCGATTGGAATCCGACGGCCTGCTGGTCTTCCACATCTCCAACCGGTACTACGACCTGCGCGGGGTCCTCGCCGCCGTGGCCTCCGACGCAGACCTGGTCGGAACCAGCTTCGAGGCCGACGGCACCGAGTCGGACGAGCCCCTCTACGACGCAGCAACCACCGTGGTGCTGGCCCGATCCGTCGACCAGCTTCAGCCCATGTTGTCCAAGGGATGGCGACGGCTCAACGACGACCCGGTCGTGGTGCCTACCCAGCTGTGGACCGACGACTACATCGACGTTCTGGCTCCCATGGCGGCCAAGCGAGCGAACCGAAGAGCGGTCCAGTAGGCTACTCGACGATGGCGAACCAGTAGTCGTACAGGCCCATATTCTCGGCGAGAGAGCGGGTCTTTACCGCGACCATCCCGTCCTCTTTTAGGTGCTCGAACAGCTCGGGCATCATCCGCACCGTACCCGACACCTGCTTGGCGATGGGACGAACCCGCTCAATGGCACCCGACCACACGGCGGCGGCGATAAGCTCGTCGATGTCCAGCAGGGCCTCTTCGACCTCGTCATCGGAGTGCTCACCGTCGAGAACGGAATCGAAGCTGGCGAGGATCTCTTCGGTGTCGAGGAGTCCCCATGCAGTCTTCAGCAGGTCGCGACCGGCGCCCTTGCGCCAAGCATCGACCTCGGAGAGCAGCTCGGCGTTGACTTCGAGACGGGCCGCCAGACCGGCCACAAGGGCGATCTCCAACGCATCTTCGGGGTCTACGGCGCCCTCTTCGAGCATTTCTTCGAGCTGATCGGTCAGAAGTTCACGTTCTTCCATGAGTTCCCTCACCGTGTGTATCGACGGTGGGCACGACTAACCCTTCCAAGATGATAACGTCGCCCTATGGAACTACTCTTCGCCACTCGAAACGCCCACAAGGCCACCGAAGTCCGCGCCCTGTTCGCTGGAACCGACGTGATTCTGAAAACCCTCGACGACGCCGGCATCGACGTCGACCCGCCCGAGACCGGCGACACATTTGTGCACAACGCACTTGAGAAGGCTCATTACGTCTACACACTCACCGGTCTGCCCTGCATCGCCGACGACTCGGGTATCGAAGTCGACGCGCTGGGTGGCGCACCGGGCGTACACTCCAAACGATTCAGCCCCGCAGAGACGGCCGAGGCCAACAACACGCTGCTCCTCAAGAAGCTCGATGGCGTAAAAGACCGCTCGGCCCGATTCCGCTGCGTGCTCGCCATCGTCGGAATCGGAGAAGACGCCACCCTAGACGGCCGCTGCGAGGGCACCATCGCCCACAGTATTAGCGGCACCGCCGGCTTCGGCTACGACCCGCTGTTCTTGCCCACCGAAGCGCCCGGACGTTCCATGGCCCAGCTCTCGATGGACGAAAAGAACACGATCAGCCATCGCGGACGAGCTTTTTCAAAGCTTCCCGCCTTCCTAAAGAGCCGTACCTGAACCACGCAGCCTCCTGAATCGGTCTGTACCGGCTCGCCAGCCTGGTCCCGCACCACGCGGCCGGTCGAAGCGCCGACCGCGTCACCATGTGCTTCTTCAGTCGCCGGTCTCTGCCGCCTCGAATATGCGTGCAGATGCCATCCTCGGGTATCTGACCCTCGCGCTACAGGCCGTTGGCGCCCGCGTACATCATCGCCACAATCACCACCGCTACAAACGTCCAGCCGCCCCACTTTAATTTCCAGTCACGACTGGCCTTGTCGTCGCGGGCCTTCGCCGGCGCAACCAGGTCGGCCCAGGGGACACCATAGGGAACGGGGTAGCGCGCCAGGACGAGCAAGACTTGGCCATATCGGGCGAGAAGAACCTGAAGAACTGCGTCGTCGAGTTCGAAGGAGTCACGAAAACCCGCGGCCCAGAGCGCATCGGGTGCCAGGGTGATCTGATAGCGACCGCGGCCGACAATCAAGTCGGAGAGCTGTCCGGGAAACAAAGGCCCAAGTGTGACATGGATGTTTCGAGACAGTCGCAGGGCCCGACGTCGCGCAAACCAGCTCATCTCTGGGAGCGGAGGGTTGGGCCTGGTCAACAGGTCGACGTCGGCAAACCACTGGACGGCCATCTCCGTTCCCAGGCCACGCTTTTGGGCCCAGTACACTGGAAAAACCCGCCGCTCGATGAAATCTTGGCCGCGCTCGACGGCGTTGGCCACTTGATTCAGGAAGTCCTCGGGCAGCCCCGAACCACCGCCGGTGAACCCTCGATCGCGGTCATAGGCTTGGCGACGCGCCGGGTCGGAGAGCGTCTCCCACGCGTGGGCGATGGCCTTAAATCGTCGCTCCGCGTCGGGGTCCGAGTTTCGGTCCGGATGCCAGGTGCGCGCGAGCTGACGATAGGCTTTCTTAATGTCGCGGTCCGAGGTATCTGGCGAGACCCCAAGTACCTCGTACGGATCTGGCGAGATCAGATCTCTACACCCAAGCGCAGACGCGCGGTGGTGAGGTTGCCGTAACGGGTACCTTTATCGACCGAGACGACGGCGGGGTCGGGCATGGAGTAGCCACCCGGTGCCGTGTACAGCTCGGCACCGACGCGAATCCGCTCGGCGAAGAGGCTGTCAGCGCCCACCGAGATGGCGGGGCCAAAGTACGGATGCAAGTTGTTGGCGATTACGCCATCGTCACCGATGTAGAACACCGTGGAGATATCGGTGATGCCGAACGAAGCGTAGGGCGTAACCACGCCAATTTGGTAGCCGCCCATTAGGTCGACACCCATGCTGTTGGCCAAGTACAGATCGTCGTAGGCCGGCGCGCCTTCTTCGACCGGGGTGGCCACCTCACCGATGGTCCGGTGCTGGGTGGCATGGTACCGAGCGCCCAGCTGCAGGCTTTCGCCTAGCTTCATGCCCACGCCAATCTCGGCGCTGATGATGACGTTGGTGGTCCCGGCAACTTTGACGGGCGGCGCGTAGGCCAGACCCATGTACGGAAGCAGCTTACCCACCGCGGGGAAGGCCATAGAGGCCGACAGCTGCGGGATGACCGGGGTGACGTTGGTGTCTTCGGTCTTGGTGTGATTGAGCGCAAAACGTCGCTCGCAGCCCAAGGGCGGCATCACGTTGAGGTCGACACCCAGAGAGCCGTGACCGGGCTCGTGGGGGACCGGCGCGTGCAGCGGCGAGAACGTAGAGGCCAAGGCCGGATAGTTCTGGAGAAAGTCCGCTTGCACACCTTCGTCGTAGCCCTTGGGAGGCGGACCGGCGAAGTCGGCGCACTCAGGCGCGACCTGGGCCAAGGCAGAAGAGGAGAGCAACAGGAGGACGCAGGGCCCAAACTTAGCGGTCCAAGTCATTACAACTCCGCTCCGGCGTTGATCCACTCTTCAATGTGCTTGATTTCGACGTCGCCCAGAGGAGACGAGGCGCCGAGAGGCATCGGAAGAGCGGTTCCGCTGTGGGCGACGGACTGCCAGAGAATGGAGCCGCCGGCGTTACCAGGGACCACGAAATCGACAAAATTAGAGGTGCCGCCGCCCAGCTGTGCGGTGATCTCGACGGTGAGATCGAAATCGCCGGAGCCGCCCTCGATGTGGCAAGTCTCGCAACGCTGAGCGAAGAACTCTTGCACGCCAGCCCAGTCAGAGGTGTACAGATTTCCCCCGGCCGTATCGGTGATAATCGGGTCGCCAAGGATGTGATCATCGCAGGCAGCCGCCATGAACAAGACCGCCACCAGGGCAAGATTTCGGGGTGTCATGAGATTCTCCTGCGGGCAACCTAGCAGACCATGCGGGCAACCGGTAGCGAGTAGTTTCTACTGTGCGCTCGGCCGGAAAATCGCCACCACCGGGTTAGGTAGACCTCCATGCTGCAGCGCCTCCCCATCGACGACGTCCTCTCGGAGGTGCTCACCGCGGCCAAGACCGGCGCGGTCGTCCTCAAGGCTCCTACAGGTGCGGGCAAGACCACTCGGGTACCCCCGGCGCTGCTCGACGCCGGCTTGGCGGGCGATGGGCAGATCATCATGCTGGAACCGCGGCGCGTCGCTGCCCGTGCCGCCGCGCGACGAATCGCCCATGAACGCGGGGGTAAAGTCGGCGGAGAGATCGGCTACCAGGTGCGTTTCGACAACAAGACCAGCGCGCGTACTCGAATCCGGGTGGTCACCGAAGGCGTGCTGCTCCGCATCCTCCAAGACGACCCCTTCCTAGAGGGCATCGGCTGCGTGGTCTT
>JAACDH010000230.1 GCA_009936995.1 Rhodobacterales bacterium | reverse complement strand
CCTCCGTGGCCGACTCACCCATTATTGTGCTGGATTCAGCACACCAGAATGAAGGCCGCGTCGCCCATCCATACACGCTCGCGCCGGTTTCCAGTCTGCGATTTGATCGAGGGGATGTGGTGTTTCCCGACACCGAACTCGGCCCTACGAACGCCGTGCACATCATGCTTGGAAGGGGCCTGTTGTACCGGATGAAGCTTCCGGATGAGGGGCTCATTGTCCTGGACCAGAGCACCCTCGAACCGTTAAAGGGCTCCCCAGATTTTACAGGGTTTGAGGCCCCGTACGAGATGATGGTGGCGTTCGGTCACGACGCTTTTGCCGCCCAACCTGTCCCGCATTTCAAGACATCTTGGCTAACGACAGTGAAGTTTGAAGCTTTGATTCCGTAGCTGGGACAACCCGTTTCGATCGATGTTTGGGTCCTCCTAGCCACGAGGCTGCGGGAACGAGGCGATCTGCTCACACATCTGCGGGGTGAGGACGATGACGCAGGACCTCTGCGAACGTAGGATGACGCGCGCAACTACTCGCCGTCTGGCGCGGTCTGGGCCGTCGGCGGCGCCGACAAGCACGGCGATTCTTCGGATGATTTTTTCGAGGCTTCTCTGGGCAATTGTTGCTCTCCTGCACCGGTTTGGTGAGGTCTAGAATGACAAGGCCTGGCCCGCATTTGGCGTAGACGGTGAGGGCTTTGCGCCATCTCCGACCGTTGTTACGTTATACGCAAAGGCTGTTTTAATCAGTTTGGACAACACCTTCCGTGCGTCTACGGAGTCATCTGCGACGCGCGCATCTGCAGTCATTGTGGCGGACACGGGTGCTCCGCCTCTGCCCGCTCATCGGAACCGAAACGCTGACGCTGCATGGCGAGTCCGCCCAGTCTTTCGTCGTTCAAAGGAGCCATCGTCATCGTGACATTGCCGCGACCCGCTCCCCGAGGGTACGAAGGGGCATCCCCGGAGTCTCTTCTATGAGTAAGGCCGAAACTGGTGCCCTGTCTCCCCTCAAACAGGCGCTACTTGCTCTTCAAAAAATGAAGGCCAAGGTGGCCCGCGTAGAAGCCGCTCGCCGCGAGCCCATCGCCATTGTTGGCGTGGGGTGCCGTTATCCAGGAGGCATCTCCGATCTCGAAAGCTTCTGGCAGCTTCTGGACGATGGTGTAGACGCCATTCGTGACGTGCCCGAGGACCGCTGGGACATCAACCAGTGGTACGACGCCGACCCGAATGCACCGGGCAAGATGACCAACCGTCAGGGTGGATTCATCGACAATGTGTCGGGATTCGACGCGGACTTCTTCGGCATCTCGCCCCGTGAAGCCCTGGATATGGATCCTTCCCAAAGGTTGCTGCTCGAGGTGTCTTGGGAGGCACTAGAGAGCGCTGGAATTAAGCCCGAGTTGCTCTCGGGTACTCAGTCGGGCGTATACGTCGGCTTGGGACTTTCGGACTACGGTCGTCAACACTTCTTGGGGGCCGACACCGAGCGGATGACGGCCTACTCGGGCACGGGCACGTTCCTGTCGGTGGCTGCGGGTCGCATCAGCTACACCTTCGGATTGCAGGGTCCAGCAGTCACCGTCGACACGGCCTGCTCCTCCTCGTTGGTCTCGGTTCACTTGGCCATGCAGTCGCTGCGCACAGGCGAGACCGACGTGGCCCTGGCCGGTGGCGCCAACCTCATCCTCTCTCCGGAGCCCACGGTCTACTTCAGCAAGCTGCAGGCTATGGCCCTCGATGGCCGCTGCAAGACCTTCGACGCCTCGGCCGACGGCTACACTCGGGGTGAGGGCGCCGGTGTGCTGGTACTCAAGCGCTTGTCGGACGCGGTCGCGGCCGGCGATCGCGTGCTGGCGATCATCCGTGGGTCTGCGGTCAATCAAGACGGCCGTAGCAATGGCCTCACCGCCCCCTCAAGTCGGGCCCAAAAGGCGGTCATCCGGGCGGCCCTCGACAACGCCGGCGTGTCTGCCGACCAGATTGGCTACGTTGAGGCCCATGGCACCGGCACGCCGCTGGGCGACCCCATCGAACTCGACGCGATGAAAGCTGTGTTTGGCGGGCCGCGAGCCGACGGAAGCACGGTTCGAGTGGGCTCCGTGAAGACCAACTTCGGTCACACCGAGACGGCAGCGGGCGTGGCGGGCATCATCAAGGCGCTGCTCTGCCTGCGCCACGGTCAGATCCCTCGCCACCTACACCTGAAGACGCTCAATCCGCGTATCTCTTTGGAGGGCACACCCCTTCGGATCACTGCGGAGGCCGAGATCTGGTCCCAAGCCCAGCGCTTCGCCGGCGTCAGCTCCTTCGGCTTGTCGGGCACCAACGCTCACTTGATTCTGGAGGCGGCCGAAGCCGTCACTCCCGCCGAAGTGGCGTCAGGGGATCACGCGCTTCGATTATCGGCCCGAAGCGCTCCTGCCTTGGCGGCGATGGCCCATGGGATTGATGCTCAACTGGCTGCCGGCGCCGATCTTGGTGTGGTTGCGGCCAGCCTGTCTACTAGTCGCGGCGACTTGCCCCACCGGGCGGTGGTGGTGGCGTCTACGGCGCAAGAGGCGCGGCGGCTGTTGGCTCAAGTGGGCGGCGATGAGCTGGACTTCGGGGTTGGGGTGGGGCGCGCCGAAGGGCTCGCGCCGGGCGTGGTCTTTCTGTTTACCGGCCAGGGTTCCCAGCGATCCGGTATGGGCAAAGACCTGTACGAGACCGAGCCCGTGTTCCGCGCCGCCATGGATCGCTGTGCGGCGGCGGCCTCCAAGCTGCTCGAGGCTCCCTTGCTGGACGTGATGTTCGGCGACGACGAGCGCCTCCATGACACGGCCTACACCCAGCCCGCCTTGTTCGCCTTGGAGTTCGCGCTGTCCGAGCTGTGGGCAAGTTGGGGCGTGGTCCCCGACGCGGTGATCGGTCATAGCATCGGCGAGTACGTCGCGGCCTGTGTGGCGGGCGCGTGCACGGCTGAAGAGGGCATGGCGCTGGTCTGCTCCCGAGGCGCGCTGATGTCGGCGCTGCCCCAAGACGGATCGATGTTGGCGGTCTTTGCCGACGAGTCTGTGGTCGGCCCGTTGGTCGACAAGCGCGATGACGTCGACATCTCCGGCGTGAACAACCCCGGCGAAGTCGTGCTTTCGGGGCACACCCGGGGCATCGAGTCCTTGGAGAAGACCCTCGAAGACAAGGGCATTCGCACCCTTCGGCTTCGGGTCTCTCACGCCTTCCACAGCGCCTTGATGGAGCCGATGCTCGACACCTTCGAGGCGGCTGCGGACCAGGTGAACTGGCAGCGCACACGGATTCCCGTCGTGTCAAACCTCGACGGCAAGTTGGCTGGCGATCGTTTGTTGAAAGGTGACTACTGGCGTAAACATGTCCGCAACGCGGTGCGATTTGCCGATGGCATG
>JAACDH010000229.1 GCA_009936995.1 Rhodobacterales bacterium | reverse complement strand
GTACTCACCGCCGTGAGCGCCTCCATCTCGACGCCGGTGCGCCAGTGGATCTTCGCGGTCGCCTTCACCCACACCTTGCAGGTCTGGGGCTCGGTGGTCAGGAACACGTCGACCCCGGACAGCGGGATGGGGTGACAGAGTGGAATGAGGTCGGAGGTGCGCTTGGCACCTTGGATGCCAGCGAGCTGTGCGGTCACCAGAACATCACCCTTTTTAGCGGTTCGTTCCTCGATCATCATAAACGCCTCGGGCGAGAGCGTGATCCAGCCCTCGGCCGTCGCGGTGCGCTTGGTGATGGCCTTGCCGCCCACCTCAACCATGCGCGCGTTGCCGTCTTTGTCGATGTGCGTCAGATCTGCCATGGCCGCAGCCTACCCCGGTTGACGTGACCGGGTCGACGAACCGAGGTACAAGGCCGCCATGTCACTTCCCATGGTTCAGCTTCGCAACAAGAAAGATCGCCGCGTCAAGGGCGGGCACCCCTGGGTGTTCTCCAACGAGATCGACGGCGACATCAAGGCCCTTCCCGCTGGAGGCGCGGTCGGCGTCTACGACAGCAAAGGGGCGTTCATCGGCCGTGGATACGCCAATCCCAAGTCGCTGATCACCGTCCGAATCGCGTCGCGCCGCAAGGACGACATCGACCACGTGGCGTTCTGGGCCATGAAGATCCGCGAGGCGGTGGAGCTGCGCCATCTGGTGTATCCGGGCCGGCAGAGCATGCGGCTGATCCACGCCGACGCCGACGGGCTTCCGGGCCTGGTGGTCGATCGCTACGGCGACTACTTGGCGGTGCAACTGACCACCCTGGGCACCGAGCAGCGCAAGGAGATCATCGGCCAGGCCCTGCAGCAGGTGCTCTCCCCCAAAGGCGCCGTCCTGCGCAGCGAGGGTCGAAACCGCCAGCTCGAAGGCCTGGAAGACGAGCGCTGTGTGTGGTTCGGCGACATCCCCGAGCACGTCGAGATCGACGAGCTGGGCGTGAAATTTCAAGTTCCGCTGCTGGGCGGCCAAAAGACCGGCCACTTCTTCGACCAGACCGAGAACCGCGCCTGGGCCGGCCAACGCTGCGCGGGCAAGACCGTCCTGGACGTGTACGCCAACGGCGCTGGCTGGGCCCTGCACGCGCTGCACAACGGCGCAAAGCACTCAGTGGCCGTCGACAAGAGCCCAGACTGCGCCGCCATGATGACTCAAAACGCAGCGCTGAACGGCGTGACCGACCGCCTCGACATCGTCCAGGCCGAGGGTAAGAAGTTCCTCACCCAGCTGTGCATGGAATCCCAGCAGTTCGACGTGGTGATGCTCGACCCGCCGGCCTTCGCCAAGACCCGCAAGGCCGCCAACAGCGCCCTGCGCGGCTACACCGAGGTCAACAAGCTCGGCCTACAGCTCACCGCCGCCGGCGGCCTGTTCTTCACCTCCAGCTGCAGCTTCCACGTCGACGAGGCCAACTTCATCGCCGCGGTGATGAAGGGCGCCCAACAAGCCGGCCGCTCCCTGCGCATGGTCCGTCGCGGCGAGCAATCCAGCGACCACCCCGTGCATCCCGCCATCCCCGAGTCTCGCTACCTGAAGAGCTACGCCTTCGAAGTGCGGATGGCTTAAGTATGGAGCTCTGGGTCCTGGTCGTAGTTTCGGTCGTCGGGGCTGCCTTTGGCGTGGTGATTACCCGTCGGCTGTCGGGCACCAACGTGGCCGCAACGGTCGGCGCGGCCTGCGCAGAGTCCGGTGCAGATACGGCCCTAGCGCTACTGAATACGAAGATCCCGCCGCTGGCCGTAGTCGCCTACTTCCGGGTGCTGGCCCAGCGCGAGCGCGCGGCGATGTTGGCGTTGCTGGGCGAGGTCAAGACCCTCCAGTCCGAGCAAGACGCGCGCGGTGGCAGCCTACTTCAGCAGGCGAACATCGACGCGGTCGCCCTGATGGGCTTGGCCATCATCGATAAGAATCGCGCGCCACACGCCAAGGCGCTGCAAGCCCTGGCCGAGCGGATCAAGGCCGACGGCGGCATGACCATGGCGGTGCTTCGCAAGCGCGTCGAAGCCTACGCCGGGTTGGCCAAGTATCTGGCCGGAAAGAACGATAAAGACTACGACGGCAACATGCGTTGGGCAGTCGAAGACGTCATCGCCACCGCGAACGGGGCGCTGCCGGTGCTGCTGTCGCTGGGCTTAGACGAGGCCATGCGACGCGGCGGCAAAGACGACCTGCGCGCGCCGCACAAGAAGCGAATTCTGGCATCGGGGTTTCGCGAGCAGCGGTAGGCTACGGTGCCCGGCAAGTGGGCACTTCGGGCATGGGTAGCGTGCCCTTAGACTGCACCGCGCGGCGCACACAGGACGGCGCGTCGAAGGGCAGCACCTTGAACGAGGCCGACACCACGCTTGCACCTTTGGAATAGCTATCCGCAGAGAACGGAGACGGCGTCTTGCAGAAGCCACTGAAGCCCTCGTGAGGGCCAAAGTTCTGCTCCACAGGCACCGCCACCACCACCATTCTCTCGTCCGAGAGGTCCGGGGTGAGGAACAAGGTCATTTCGTCGAGGGCGGTCCAGCCAGACACCTCACCGCTTTGACCCGGCGGTGGCCAAACCAGGTAGGACTCGCCGTCTTTCGACACCGAGTACACCTTTACCACCGCCTCTTTGGGCGTGTACATCCGTGACGCAACCGTGTCGCCCTCACAGAACACACCGGTGGCGCCCACGTCTAGGCGCAACCGCCCTAGGTCGCCGTCGCGCGCACCTTGGGCCAATCCCAGCTCGGCGTCGAAACGACAGTCGCCCAGACCCGAGCCCAGGTCGAACAAGTCGGCGCTGAAGCTAAAGCCCTTGAGCGGAAGCTCGCTGGATATACCGGGTTGCGTGAGTCCGGCGCTGAGGCTGATTTGATCGCTCTTGATTGTGAGCCGCAGCTGTACTGCCGTGGCGGTGGCATCATCGGCCTGGGCGATACGGACTCCGGTGCTTTGCAGACCCGAGTGAATCTCGCTTAGGATGGCAGCGCCCAGCTCGCCCACATTGCACCCGCTCTCGGACCAAACCGGCGGCCGAAGCACCAACAGCTTGCCGTGCTCAGCGACTTGCTTTGCCAGGCCAGCCAGCGAGGCGTCGAAGGCCGCCATCTCGGTCTGCTCGAGATCGAGATACTTACGGTTTACGCCCACGTGGGCACACGCTTGACGGGTGGCCGCGTTGTAGTAGGGGGCTGGCTTAGCGTCTTCGATGTGACGTGCCAGGCGGGCACAACGGGTTTCGCTCACCTGGTCGCACAGACTGTCGAGGGCGTTCTTCTGGGCGTCGTGCTTGGCGTTGCGGATGGCGGTGGCGCTGTCGGTGTTCGAGGCAAAGCCGGTGCGGATTTGAAAGCCCTCGACCTTTACCTGGGCGCACGGATCTACCGTAGGGGTCTGGGTGACCGGGGGCTTGTTTTTCTTCTTGGACTGCGCTGAGGCGGTGGCGGTGAGTGCCAACACGAGCAGCAGTGGCCCCACTCGCATGCTATTTCCCCGACTTCATCTCGGACATCGCCGAGTCGAGACGATCGGCGTCGACATACATGCGCACGCGGGCCAGGTAGTGGGGGCCCTCGGGCGTGTCGAGCACGGGATCGAGGCAGGTGAGCGAATCTTTAACGCCCGAGAGCAGCGCCTCGGCGGAGCTGACCACTTGGTCGCCTTGGATGTGCAGCGCTTCGCCCAGATACTTCACCACCTGCACGCGTGCATCACTGCGCGCGTCACTGCGTGCCTGCTTCTCCGAAGACTGGCGCTCGGAGACCCCGCTGAACAGCACCTTGCCCTTGACCTCGGGCAGGCTGTTCATGAAGGGCTGGCACTGGGGGATCTGAAACGACTGG
>JAACDH010000228.1 GCA_009936995.1 Rhodobacterales bacterium | reverse complement strand
TGAAGTTCGCCATCGTGGTCTCCAGTCGCCAGGCCGCCGGAAGTGCCGAACGTGAACGCGCGCAGCTGCGTAGGCTGGGGCGTACGCAGCGACTCGATTTCACCGGTGTGGACATAGGCGCGGAGTGGTATGCCGTCGGTCGAGGTGCCCGTGACCGTATGCCCATCTGCGGACCAAATCAACGGCCCTACGAGCGCTGCTCCAAGGGGGAGAACCGGCCGGCCGGGTGGCGCGATCCGCAGAAAGGGGGACCCCAACAGCACGGCGCCCAGTGGCCCGACTGCGAACGTGTCATCACGACTGACCACTTGGGTGTCGGTGCCGCGACGGTACACAAAGCCATCGGCAGACCAAGCGATGCCAGCGCCAATGGGCCACGGGCGAGTGGTACTGCTCCAACGCGCGCCGCCGGGAAGAGTGGCTTCAGCTTGGGTCCAGGGACCGCCAGCCGAACGACAGACAGTGGTGTGTTGTCCGGCGCGTGTACCGGGTGCGTCTACAACCCGATGCGTGCCGTGGCCCAGCCAGATCTGACGGCCATTGTCGTGCGTCGCAAGCAGCCCGTCGTTGATCGGCTGTAGTTGTCCACCTGCGGGAAATGAGATGCGGCCGAAGCCGTGCGCCGATTGGAACCAGAGCGCGCGCTGGGTGAGCACCACTGTACTTCCGCCGGCATACTCCGACCGCGGTCCTCGCGGAAGTAGGACCACATCAGCGACTGCGTCTTGGGTGTTGAACCATTGAATGAGGCTCAATCGTCGGCACCTGAGACAAATCGGTAGCCCACGCCGCGGACGGTGCGAATGTGCTGGGGGCTTGAGGGCGTGTCGACCTTCTGTCGGAGCTTAGTGATGAAATTGTCGACGGTGCGGTCGGTGCCAAAGTAGTGCTTGCCCCAGACCTCGGAGAGGATCGTGTCGCGGGTGAGGGCCTTTCCCTCTTGCTCGATGAGGAAGACCAAAACTTCGTACTCGCGGCTGCTCATGTCGACGACTAGGCCGTCTCGGCTGACCTCTCGGGCGTCGAAGTCGACTTGAATGGCGCCAAATACGTACTGCTCCGTGGGTGTGCGTCGCCGAAGGTGGGCTTTGATCCGCGCGAGCAGTTCGGCGACCTTGAACGGCTTGGTGACATAGTCGTCGGCGCCCAGATCGAGGCCCATGATGATGTCGATCTCGGCCGTCTTGGCGCTAAGCAAGATGATGGGGAGGTCGCTGCCCTGTGCGCGCAGTCGTTGAACCAGCTGGTAGCCGTTCATCTGTGGCAGCATGACGTCGAGCACGACAAGATCGATATCGCCCGAGGACGCAACCTGCAGACCCAATCGACCATCTGTAGCGGTGACCGTCTCGAAGCCCTCGAGTTGGAGATTCAGCTCGATGCCGCGGAGAATAGACGTGTCGTCTTCAACGATGAGGATTCGTGGTGCCATAGATGGTCTTCCTTAACCCGTATGGGCCTCGGCCTTTGCGTGATCGCCTGCGGTCCATCGCTCCATCGGTTGCCCCAGTACCCGCACTTCGGCGATGGAACGTCGCTACAAGCAGACGATACGTTCAGGTTGGCGGTAGTTGGCCAAGAACGGCAGGCATCTGGTCCGCCGGCGAGCTCCGATCTCCCTGAAGATGTGGCCGAATACGCACCGAATTTGACACTTTTTACCGGCGGATACCTGTCGCGGAGTCGCACTTCGGACTGGCTTGATTTTCAGGCGCGTTGGGGGAGGCAGCTCGAGCGTGCGGTTGTCCCAATCGATGCAGCGGCCCGACGTCATGATGTCCAGGGCAAGGCTTGGCGGCACAGCTTCTCGGAACCTGGAGTGCGCCAAATCGGCGGGGCAACTTGGTGGTATCTCGATGTCGTGTCGCAAGAACGTAGGTGGCGACTGCTGTTTCTCGACGGTGATCGAGCCGTCCTTGCTGAGGGTTGGCAAGACCAGCGGACGTGGATCCCCAAGGTGGTCTCGGGGGACGAGTTCGATCACCTCTTGGTGGTAACCAGCAAGCCGCGCTGGACCCTCGCCCGAGGTGGCAGCGCAAGTACCGACGTCGGGTCGCTGTTAAGCTTGGTTCAAGAGCACGCAGGGCCCACACGCCTGATGGCTGTAGTTGGCGGAAGCACAGGTGTGAACGAGGTGTTGTTGCCCGACGGTTGGTTTGGTGCGCTGCATCTGGGCGCGGGAAATAGTGGGGTTTCAGGAAGTGCCTTAGGGCGTCAGGGGTCGGGCACCAACGAACAGCTGGTCCTGCCCAATGGGTTCGATGCGGCCCTCGTTCAGCTTGCCCAACGACAAGGCCAGGAGCCATCCATCACCCGTGATGCGTTCCTCAACGGGCTTCAGCTGAGCGGCTGGTGGCAGATAGAGCTAGCGGGCTCGGACATTCAAGTGGCTTTCCGAACCAGCGTCGATGGTACCTACAGCGAAATCTATCGAACGTCGTACGATCCCGGTACCGGATGGTTTACGGTTACGCACTAGGCTCGCTACTTGAGCGTGCAGCTGTCGCTGGCAGCGTCACACACAACGGTAATATTGGTGCTGTCCTTGGACACGATAGCCTTGCCCTTTTCGGCGAGGGCATCTTCGCTGAACGTAGCCATGATGGTGAGCTCGCCAAAAGGCGCTCGTCCGGGAACCTGAAAACGACGCTTGCCGTTCGAGAGCATCACGCCCTTGGCGTCGCCTTCCAGCAACACGGTAACGCCAGGAGGAGGCTTTGGAGCACCCGTGGCACCGGCCTTTTCACCCTTCGCGGGACCTTTTGCGCCCTTGTTCGGCGCTTTGCCGCCCTTGGCCTGCGCCTTTCCACCCTTGGAGGCGCCGGCTTTGCCGCGGGCACGACCTTCGAGAGCGCGCAGGCGATTCTCAAGCTTGGTGACACGCTTCTTGAGGGTCTCCATATCTTTCCCTGCTTTGGGATCGTCGGGGGTGGTGCAACCGCTCAGTGTAGCGAAGGTGAGCGCGCAGACGATGATTAAAGAGGAACGATTAAAACTCACGGTGTCTCCTAAAGTTTCTGACGGCGCGAGTATAACCATCTTGTATCGCTATGCGCTATCAGTCAAAGGAAGCCAGAGGGTGAAAGTACTTCCGTAGCCCAGCTCAGTTTCGAGGGTGACCCGTCCACCATGTCCATGAACAGCGGCTCTAACAATCGAAAGGCCGAGTCCGCTGCCCCGTTGACTGCCAAATCGAGACGTGGCAGAAAGGAGCGTATCGGCCTGATAGAACTTCTCAAACACCCGGTTACGGTCCGCTTTTGCGATGCCCGGTCCGTTGTCGATAACCGCCAGCCCGACGAGCGGTAGCTTCACTCGTGCGCGCACCGAGATCTTCCGTGGTTCGGGCGTGTACTTGGCGGCGTTTTGCAGCAGGTTGAGCAGCGCCTCGACGATGGCGTCGCGATCGACCCGTAGCAATGGCGTGTCTTCGGGGATGTCCACGTCGATTTCGGGTGATTGCAGACCCAGAAGGTGCTGGCTTCGCAAGGCCTGCAATGCTTCGTTCACTAGGTCGTCGGCTCTTACGTCTTCTAGTTCATAGGAGCGGCGTCCGGCTTCCATCCGGGCCCAGCCAAGCACGCGTTCGATCATCCGTGACAAGCGGTCGGTCTCTTTTGCGAGCAGGTCGAGGCACTCGGCGACGCGCTCTGGGTCTTGGAGCCGCGCGGATTGGAGGGTCTCGACAAACATTCGGATGGAGGTGAGGGGGGTACGCAGCTCGTGGGAAATACTACTGACGAAGTCGGTTTGAAGACGCGAGAGCCGAATTTCACGAGCAGCGGAGCGCAAGGTGATGCCGGCGCCTGTCATGACCAAGCCGACCAAGATGACCAGCAAGATAGGAGAGACCCAGGCCGTGCGTCCCAACAGTCCACCCGCAAGTGCATTTTCGTCGGCCCGCGCGACGAGCCTCCT
>JAACDH010000227.1 GCA_009936995.1 Rhodobacterales bacterium | reverse complement strand
TCTACACAGACCAGCTCGGCGACATCGACGCGCTGTTCGGCAAGGTCCGCGAGGCCATCGCCGAAGACCACGGCCTACAGCTCGAGGCCATCGCCCTGATCCCTCCGCGGGCCCTGCCCAAGACCAGCTCCGGTAAGATCCAGCGAACCAAAGCGCGCAAACGCTTCCTAGACGGCGACTTCGAGATTATCGCCCAGTGGCGCGCGTCCCACAACGTCGCCCAACTCAAAGCCGACGACAACGACCTTCCCGCACGGCTCAACGCAGCCAACGGTCGCCGCAAGCAAGCCGTTCTCATGACCTACATCCAGTCCCTCACCGCCGAGCTGATGGACCTAGACATCGCCGACATCGAGGTAGACCAACCCCTGAGCGAGTTGGGCTTGGACTCGGTCTCCGCGGTCGAGATGGTCGAGCGGGTGGGCAACGCCCTCGGCAAGACGCTCGCGGGTACGGCGCTCTTCGACTACCCAACCATCGAGCTGTTGTCGGTATGGTTGCTCGAAGAGGCCGTCGAGACCCAGGCGGTTGCTGCCTCTTCAAGCCCGTCGGCTGCGCCGGCCATGGATGTGACAGACATCGAAGCGATGTCGGAAGAAGAGGCGGCGGCGGCGTTGCTGGCAGAGCTCGAAGACCTGTAGGCGCCCTCACGGCGCCCGAAAGATAAACACATCGTCCTTCACCATCTCGTCCTCGTGGGGCGCAGTCCCCGACTCAATCTCTAGGTAGGCGCGCATGTTTAGCCGCATCCTCACGCCCACCGGCGGGCCCGGACAACTGCTCGGAATCTCCACGCAGGGCTCTGGGTGGGCCGTGCAGTCGCGAGAGAGCGTGTAGGCGTACAGGTCGTCGACCATCGGCTCATTCGGAAGGTAGAACGAAGCACTTCCCACCATCTGTCGGCTGTCAACGGACGCGAAGCCGATCTGGTGCGCCTGCTCGATGAGGGCGAAGTTCGCGTAGGTAGCTTTACCGGTTCGCTCGTGGTTTACACCAAACACGACCACAAACTCGCCCGGCTCGTCCAGCAGAAAGGGGTTGGTGAGCCAGTTGAAGCGGTCGGGCGTGTCGGCGTGACAGAATTCACCGTCTTCCAGGCACTCCATGCTGGGAAAGTACGACGGAACCACCAGCGTTTGGCTGTGGGCAAGTTCTCTGTTGTGATCGAGAATAGCTTGCCTTAGCCGACCCATCGGCTGGAGCCACTGCCCTTCATGGGTACCCGTGCCGCGCTCCATGGTGACCGGCGTGGGGTGCGGATTCTGAATGGGTTGGGCGACGTTCGGGGTGATACGCAGCACCACCGCACCGGGATCGTCGCGAAAAGCCTGGCTTGCGGAAGCATCATGGTCAACCGCGACTCTCCAGATATGGCCAAACGTGTCGCTGCCCTCATCCAGCCCCATCACCGTGAGGTCGTGAGCGATTCGGTCGTTGTGGATGTGCTTCGCGTCGAACCCCGAGGCGATCAACATGTTCCGCACGCGGACCTCGACGTCGAGATCTGCCGTGGTCAGCAGCACAAAGGGCTGGTCGAAGATTTGGTCGGGTGCCACCGCCATATCGGCCCCCACGGTGTTGTTGTTCAGGGTGGGACCCAGGCTTCCGATGATTCCGGTAAAACCGCCGAAACCCGTAGGCCGTTGAATCAGGTAGCTGTGGACGCCCAGGTAGTTGGCGCTGGGCGGACTGTCGCCGATGTACACCAGAGCCTCGTCGGGACGGAGCCGGTAGGACCGTGTGAGATCGGGGTCTGGCAGCTGGCCCCAGACCTCAAAATAGTCGGGAACGACGGACTCTTCAGGGAGTCGGGGCAGCGCGTAGGTGCCGTACGGTGTGGCCGGATTGTTGCCCAAGCAGTTGGCGTCGGGATCGCAGCAGTTCTCGAACGTGGAGAAGTACAACAGGCCATCACGCACCTGGTTTCCGTCGGTTTGAAGGGCGGCGCGAAAGGCCTCGGTGGGCCCGAGGACCCTAGCCGGTTCGCCTGAGTCTTCGATGGACAGGCCACATCCTTGGAGCGCAGTTAAGACCAGGAGAAGGCGCGTCATAAGCTTAGGTTCATGGTGGCATCGACCGCCACGTCTTCGTACCGAACCACCGTCCCGTCGCGGAGCTTCACCTCGACGATAATCGCGGTCTGCGCCCCAAGCCCTAGATGAACCGTAGGCTCTCGCGACCCACGCCAGGCCTCGACCGCGTACCAGCCGTTGGAGACGATGTTGCCGTCCGCGTCGAGGGCGGTCACCCTGGCGCCGAGCAGCTCCGAGAACGGTCGCCCATCGAGGTTGATTCGCAGCCAGTGTCGGTCGCCTTGGGGCAGGTCGGCGCCGCGGTTGCGGAACACGTAGTCGGTGAAGCTGTTGTTCGCCTGAAGAAACTCTCGGTTGGCAAAGTGAAGGTCTAGCCAGCCGTCTCGGTCGATGTCTACGGCAAAAGCGCCCAGCCCGCACCCTTGGATGCCCGAGATCTCGGAGCGGAGCGGCTCGAAGGTGCCGTCCCCGTTGTTGTGGAAGAGCACGCTGCGCACACGGTCGTCGTTGACGCTGTCGTACACGCACTGCCGAACCAGATAGAGGATGTCTGTAAAACCGTCGTTATCGGCGTCGAAGGTGAGCACCTGACTGGGATAAGGCTGGCGATCGGCCACCTGCAGATCTCGGCAGAAGGGCGGCTGCGGCCCCAGCAGGCAGACCAACTCCATCAACGTGCTGTGGGAGGCCAAGGGGCCCTCGAAGAACGACATCCACTCTCCCAAGGTCCACTGGAGCGCGTCCAGGCCCGCTTGCTCGGTTTCGTCGGACCACACGTTGCTGTCGTTGCGGAAGAAGGTAGCGACCTGTCCGGCTTGGTCGGGCTGAACCTGCACCGACGACACCGTCCAGTCAGGGTCGGTGGGGCCGATGGCGATGAGGTCGCGGTCACCATCGTTGTCGGCGTCGAACAGGGTGACGTACTCGGGCCCCAACGCGCCACCCTCTGGACCGACTACAAAGTGATTATCGGCGGGTGAGACCGACATTCGGCCAAGGTCGACGACGTTCTCGGAGGTCTCAGGCAGCTCGTTCATCTGCTCGGACACGGGAGACTCAGCCTCCCACACCGCCAGGCCGTATCGGTTCTCGCCGGTGGGGCACTCCTCGGAAACCTTGGTGTGGAACATGTCGTTGTGGGTGGCCCAGAGCAGGTCGAGATCGCCGTCATCGTCCAGGTCGCGGAGCAGCACCTTGAGGCCGGTGCGCTCGTCACCGGGGTCGCAGACGTCGACGTCTACGCCACCAAAGCCGGGGATTTTTGAAGTTCCCGCCAGGTTCTCGAAGCGGCCGTCGTCGAACCCAACGGGACCGGGACGGAACACAAATAGACCCGGTAGCGGGCGTCCCAGGCTGGTCGCCGAACCGATTTGGTGGCCTCCCACCGCGAAGTCGAGCCAGCCATCGCCGTTGACGTCGCCCACCGAGGGGCCGGCACGACCGTAGTTACCCGGGTTCGCCACCCCTTGCGCCACGGCCTGTTCCGTGAATCGGTTCCAGGCGCCATCGGAGATCCACAGCTGGGCTTGGCGCGCGAGACCGTGAAAGGGCACATACATGTCTAAGAAGCCGTCTTGGTTGAAGTCCACCGAGAGCGGGCCACCCACACCACCATCTAACGTCGGAAATCCAGGTAACTCCAACGGTTCTGGGACCATCTGAAAACAGCCATCGTTGCGCAGAAACACGAGATGGTCGTCTTTGGCGAGGAGGACGTCGAGTTGGTCGTCGCCGTTCAGGTCGACCCACGAGGCGCCGCTGGTGGGGTAATCCACGTCGGTGATTCCCGGCACCAAGACCGAGCGGAACCAGGCTGTGTCACTGTCTGCATCTCGACTTCCGTCGCCGCCGCGCCAAGTGCCGGCGGCCAGGGAGGGGCAGGTCTCGGCGACCGTGGGCTGCGGTTTGACACCACTGTCGATCTGCGTCTGGCCGCTGTCGCCAGCACAACCGAACACCAGCAGTAGCAGCCATCCAACGCGCACCGTTCGCCCTCCACGCCGTCACTTTAACGCAAACGCAGCGGCCGGCGATATACCCAGTCCCATGCTCATGGCACCCTTCATTGCGCCCACGGCGCCCTACGCCGTACGCAAGCGCGTCGGTTTATGCACGCTCTTCGCGCTCGCCGACGCCTGGCGCACTCAACTCGACGTCACCTGCTTCTGTTGCATCGAGTGACGACAGGCCTCTAAGGCTTCATCATAGCCTCGATGTACAGAGACCGAAAACTTGTCGGAGGTGCCTGAGAGGACGAATTTCAATGCGACGTTGATCAGTGCATTCCTGTGGGTGAAGACACCAAGGTGTTGAAGACGATCTTCAGCGGCCAACATCTGGTTAAGCCGACGATGAACCTTGGCGTCGGGCCGAGCTGAGCTCGAGAGATCGACGACCCGAGCGTAGGCTGAGAGATCTTGCGTAAGTTCCTGAACACGTCTCCCCATGAGCTCCACCGAGAGAACGCTTGCCACCGGGCCTTCTTTCCAGAACAAGATGTCGCTCGTGATGTTCGACACCTGATCCGCTATGGCGTTGCGTTCTTCGGGGCTACGCTCTTCACCCTAGGATCTAGCTCCAAGAGGTACTGACATCTCTATGATTCCTATTGCGGAGGACAACTGGCATTCGCGCAGCTCTTTTAAGCGTTCAGGAACAGCTCCTCGAGCACGCCCGACTGCCTGCGCAGCATGTCCACCACCGCCGGATGGACCATTAGATCGTGCCACATGCTGAACGGCGGTCCAAACGCTGCCGACGGCACCTCCACATCCGGCCAAGCGTGGGCGGCGACCTCGACGCCCAGCGCAAACAGCCCCATTCCGGCGGCGAACGAACCCATCTCTGCGAAGACCTTCAACACCACCATTGACTGCACGGCCTGCGTGATCTGCGGCCCGACCTCTTCGGAAATTCTCGGAGAATCCGGTCGGGAGAGTGCCCTGTCGAGCATGGAGACAACGGCCAGGACCCGCTCGTGCCGAGGACCCGCGCCGGGCTGCAGAGACAACGGCTTCAGTCGCGCGTGCAGCACTCCCGCCAGCTGCCGCCAAGAGACGTCGTACGTCGACGCGACCGCCGGTGACCAGCCACCGGGCATCGCCGTGGCCAGCGCCTCTCGATACGACTTGAACAACGCCCGCGGCTCAGCAGCTGGCACGTCGAGCAGCAGGGACTCCACATGAAGCCAGTCATCCAGAGACACGCCCCGGCCGCCGACCACCCGGATGGCGCTGGGTTCGAAGCGCGGTAGGCCGGCGATCTGCGCCAGCTCCGCCACCTCTTGGAGCCGCTCGGGCGTGACCTCGGCGCCCTGCTGGTTGTGCAGGGTCTGGCAGTTCGGCCGAACCCCAACCGCGACGCCCTTGGGGTCCCGCACGGCAGAGAACGGAAACAACCGACAAAACGCCGGTTTCGCCTGCGGACCGAGGTGCGCGTGGACCGCACATAGCTGGTCGGGACGCAGGAACACGCAGGCGCCCTCTACCTGACGAAGAAATCGAACGACGCCGCCGTCAGGACCGGGGCGATCTTCGGACCAGCCGTCTGCGGCTGCGGGCCACCACGAACCCAAGTCGGCGGCGTCTAGCCCAGCGGCGATGTCGTCTTCGACAGGACCGAGGGTGTACCCGGCCCGGCAGCAGGCACCGGAGCCCTGGCAGGTGAAACGAAGCCCGGCGGGGCCGCGGACGTCTTCTGTCATGGGCTACTCAAACTTGGTAATCCGGTCGAGGATGTGGGTGTTTTCCCACCCGCTGTCGAGCAACGCCTGACGTGCGGCGGCTTCGGCCACTGCGGCAACTACAACCCAATGCCAAAAAGAGCCAAGTCCTAGGTTTCACGGCAACTCCGGCAAATGATAGAGGTCTTCGATGTGTCGGACCCTGGTGATCGTGTAGTCCTGAACCGCGTGGATTT
>JAACDH010000028.1 GCA_009936995.1 Rhodobacterales bacterium | reverse complement strand
CCCCGAGCGCCCAGACGAAGCCCATCACGACCTGGACTATTTGGTCGGCCCTATCGTCTATCGGCGGGAAATTAACGAGCGCGCTGGAGAGGTCTTGGCCGAATACCACACCGAACTCCTCGAGGTCCATTTCTCAGATGAAGAGCGCGAAGCGTACGAAGATGCCCGCGCCGAGTACCGCGAGTTTGTCGAGATCAACGGCATCCGAATGGGCGGCCCCGGAGGTTGGCAGCGCTTCATCCGCGAGTCTGCGCGCTCGAAAGAGGGTCGGGGCGCCTTCCGCGCTTGGCGACGCTCTCGTCAGCTGCTCCAGTGCGCGCCGGCCAAACTCGCGCTCCTCGCCGAGCTTTTACGCAAGCATCGAGACGGTCGAATCATCGTGTTCACCTCCGATAATCACACGGTGTACGAGGTCTCCAAACGGCTATTGGTGCCGGCCATCACCCACCAAACCGATATTAAAGAACGCCGCGCCCTGTTGGCCGCCTTCAGCGACGGCAGCCTGCCGGTGTTGGTCACCAGCCGGGTGCTTAACGAAGGTGTCGACATCCCTTCGGCCGACGTCGCCATCGTGCTGTCGGGCACCGGAACGGTTCGCGAACACGTGCAGCGACTCGGTCGGATTCTTCGCCACCAAGAGGGCAAACGAGCCGTCCTGTACGAGTTAGTGGTCGCCGAAACCAGCGAGAAGTTTACCAGTCAGCGGCGGCGCGACCACACCGCCTACCAGCGCTAGACCGATGTATATTGCCTGCTGGCTGGGGCTGGGGCTCGTCTTCGCGACCCCCGTGCCCGCAGAAGGACGGGCGGACCCATTCCCCGAGCCCGTCCCCACGCCGCAGACCAGCGCGGACTATCGCTTCTCAAGCGACGTCTACGGGGCGTTGCTCCAGGCCGCAGCGGACAAACCGGGAGTCGTCGCCGTAGAAGAGATCGGGGTCACTGTAAAAGGACGCCCCATCCACGCATGGCATGTGGCCGAACCCGGGGTGCTCATTGAGCGCAAAGTACTGGTCTTTGCCGGAATTCACGCATTGGAGTGGATCAGCACTGAGGTGGCGACCACCTTACTTCTCGAGCTTATCGCCCTACCTCCACGCGGGACACAGGTGACGGTGATTCCCATTCTGAACCCGGACGGCCGCCTGCGGGTCGAGGCCGACCTTATCGCCGAGCGGAATCGTTACCAGCGTGGAAACGCAAATTTTACCGATCTAAATCGGGATTTTTCAGTCCACCGAGAAGCAAAGGCTATCTGGCGGCACATTATCCCCGGCTACTACAGCAACACAGGGGACATGGGCCTTACTGCGCCGGAATCTCGCGCACTCGACGCGCTCGCCGACCGCGAGCGGTACGACCGCGCCGCCAGCCTGCACGCTTTTGGCGGATTTCTTTATCATCCCTGGTCGGGGGACTGGCGCCGCCCCGAAGACCACGCCGCGTATGTGGAGCTCGGACGCTCCATGGAGCAAGCCCAGGGAGATCACGCCTATCGCACGCGCCAACTATCTCGGTGGGGATTCTTTTTTCGAGCTCAGGGCACCGAGATCGACCACCTGTACGGCACCTACGGTACCCAGGCTTTTCTGGTGGAGATGACCCGTTCCGGCTGGGACCCTCGCCATCCCATCGCCAGCGCAAAGAGCTACTTTCGCTGGTACAACCCAGTTAATCCACAGAGACATATCGAAAGAGGCGTATCCGCGATGCGAGCGCTCATTCGCACAGATATCCAGCCAGACGCTGATCCCGCACAGCCTTGACGTCAGGTGACTACTGCCATAATTGTGGCGCGGTCTTTGTAGGAGTGGTTCTATGATCGAGGTGACCGGCCTGACCCGGTATTACGGCGAATTTGCAGCGTTGGACAACATCTCTTTTCGTATCGAGAAATCCGAAATCATCGGTTTACTCGGGCTGAATGGAGCCGGAAAGTCTACAGCGTTAAAGATTCTCGCCGGTCTGCTCGCCCCCTCCATGGGTACAGTCCTCATCGAGGGTGTCAACATCCAAGATGACCCCACGTCCATGGCCAAGCACATCGGGTTTCTACCCGAACGTCCACCGCTATACGAAGACATGACGGTCACCGAATTCCTGGTGTACATCGGTCGACTCAAGGGCATGAGTACTTCAGATGCCCTTGGACGCCTGCCCGAAGTCATCCGAATGTGCGATCTAAAAGGCCGCGAAGATCAGCTGATCTCCACGCTAAGCCATGGCTATCGCAAGCGGGTAGGCATCGCTCAGGCCATCATCCATGGCCCCAAGCTGGTCATCCTAGATGAGCCTATCAGCGGCCTCGACCCAGCCCAAATCGTAGAAATGCGCAAGGTCATTCGCGGGCTCGGCGAGGGCCGTGTGGTCATCCTCAGCTCGCACATCCTCGGGGAAATCAGCCAAACTTGCGACCGTATTTTGGTGGTGCACGACGGCAAGTTGGTCGCCCAAGGCACCGAGTCCGAGCTCGCCAGCCATACCGGCGGTCATAACAAGGTCGCCATCACGGTCACCGGTGAGGCAGCGCCCTTCCACGCGTTCCTCGATAACAGCGACCTCGTCTCCGAATATCAGCCTATCGAGCGGCCCGATGGCCAAGCCTCGGCCACCGTATCTGTCACCGACGCAGCCAGAGCCGACCTCATCAACGCGTTGGTCAGCGCCAGCTTCGGACTTCGCCTGGTCGAAGTCCCAGACGACGAACTCGAGGAGATCTTCCTCGGCCTTACCAAGGGAACCGCCTAATGAATACCCTTCTTATCGCCAAGCGCGATCTGCAGGCGTACCTCACCGGGTACACGGCCTGGGTCGTGGTCAGCGGCCTGCTCTTTCTCGAGGGCATGTTCTTCAACGCCTACGCCATGGGCTCTGATTCCCAGCGGTATAGCCACGAAGTACTACGAGATTTCTTCGAGGTAAATTGGGGATTCGCCGTGGTCGCGTCGGTGCTGCTCACCATGCGCAGCATCGCCGAAGAGCGTCGAGACGGCACTGACGTCCTGCTGAGCAGCTCTACAGCCACCGACGGCCAGGTCATCGTAGGCAAGTGGCTCGCGGTCATGGGTGTGCTCTCCTTGCTCACCGCGTTCTCCATCTACTTGCCAGGCCTTATCTACGTCAACGGCAAGATCAGTCTCGCCCATCTCGCCGTCGGCTACCTCGGCGTGATGGCGACTGTGGGCGCAACTACCGCCATGGGAATCTTCGGTTCCTCGTTGTTTCGCAATCAGATGGCAGCGGGCATGGTCACCGGTTCAATGGTGGTGCTCCTGATCATCGCCTGGATAGCCTCCGACATCATGGGCCCGCCATTCAGTGAGATGATCGCGTATAGCGCACTCTATAATCAGCATTTCGTGAACTTCTCCGAAGGTCGATTGGCCATGAGCGGCTTGGTCTACTACGCCAGCCTCACCGGATTGTTCCTGATGCTCGCCACACGCATCCTCGAAGGGAGGCGTTGGGAATAATGGAAGAACTTACCAACAATCTTTTGTTTAGAGCCATGGCGTTCTTCGTCGTGATCAGTATTCTGGGAGCAATCGGCGCCCTGGCCCGAGATGCCATGCGGAAAGGTGGCGGCGTCAGCATGCTCACCACGGCCGGTCTGTTCCTGGTCTTCATTGGCGAACGCCTCGACATGGAGGGACTGGTCCGCATCGCGCTCTCAGGTGGCGGTGTGCTAATCATCGGCGCTGGACTTGTTGTCGGCGTCCGGGCCATGTTGGCTGCCAAAGACGCCCGTCGGGACGGCCTGCGCCTGTCCTTGATCTGGAACGCGGTGGCTGTTGGCGGCTTGTGTCTGTACGGCCTCACGTTGCCCAGCATCACTGACGCACTCTCTCTCGACGAAGAGGCATTGGCGCGTTGGAACGGCAGCCTGGCAGCCCTCGCACCCCTCACCGTTTTGATCGGACTCCTACCCGCAGCGTTTGTCGATCGCATTTTGCTGGTCCACCCACGCGCCCTGCCCGCCAATGTGGCCAAGCGCGCCGCAACGTCAGGACTCATCGCCGCACTCACTGCGGGCTTACTGATCCCGGTCAACTTCCTCGCCAGCAGCCACGACAAAGTATGGGACGTGGCGTATTTCCGCACCACCCGCGCCGGCGAGAGCACACAAAACCTCGCCCGCACAGTAGCGTCGCCGGTCTCGGTCACCCTGTTCTATCCATCCGGAAATGACACCCGCGCCGAGCTTGAGCCTTACTTCAACACCCTGGTCGAAGCTTCCGAGGGCAACTTGACCCTCACCGTGGCAGATCAAGCGAACCGCCCCAAGCTTGCCGAACAACTGGGTATTCGAGAGAACGGCTACGTCACCCTCACCATGGGCGACAACACCGAGAAGTTCAAAGTCTCTACAGAGATGAAGAAGGCCAAGAAATCTCTAAAAGAACTCGATAGCACCGTTCGTAAGCACCTCATCAAGCTCACTCGCGGACCGCGGACCGTCTACTGGATGGTGGGCCACGGCGAAGCATCGGCCCGTGAAAAGAAAGACCAAATGCGGAAGCTGAACCGCTTGAAGCGTGAAGTCTTCGAGCCAGCCAACCTCAAGCTGACCGACTTTGGCGTCAGCACGGGTTCCACCGACGCCGTGCCCGACGACGCGGCCCTCTTGGTCATCGCCGCGCCCATGAAGCCGCTGCTTCCCGAAGAGGTCACCGTAGTAAACAACTACGTCGACGCCGGCGGAGCCCTGTTGGTCATGGCCGAAGTCGATGGCGACAACCTCACCGAGGTATTCGACCACCTCGGTGTGCAGCTCGGCACCGGCATCCTCGCCCACGAGACCAAGCACCTGTCCCGCTATGGTGGCAAGGTCGACCGCATACTGTTGGCCACCAACAAGTTCGGTAGCCACGAATCGGTCAAGACCCTGGCCCGCATGGCAACCCAGCGCGGCGTGATTATCCCCACCGCTCGTTGGGTCGCCAAGAAGCCTAGCGGCGACACCAAGGTGACGACACTCATCCGTGCGTTCCCCGAGACCTGGGCCGACCTCGATCGCAACCTAGAACACGACCCCACGGAAGAGCGCAAAGCCTATGAACTTGCTGTGGCCGTCACCAAGCCGGACAGCGATCTTCGGGCCATCGTGGTGGGTGACGTAAACCTCATGTCTGACGCCCTCCTATCGGCCTCTCAAGGCAACGAAGACTTTGCCCGTGACGGCCTGATGTGGCTCCTCGAAGACGAAGCCATCGCCGGCGAAATCAACAACGAGCACGACGTCGAGATCGTCCACACCCGCGACGAAGACTTCGTCTGGTTCTGGCTCACTGTGGCCGCTGTGCCCCTGGGCATGCTCGGTCTGGGCATCACCTTGATTCGACTTCGGAGGCGCTCATGAAGCAAGTCATCGCGCTATCAGCCTTGCTGACGCTGGCCCTTGTGGGGTCGTATTCCACCTACTTCGGCGAAGCCGCCAAAGATCTCCGCAGCGGCGAGGTCCCCATTTACAACCTAAGCGGGCTGTCGCAGGTCGCATGGAGGTCCGAGAACATCGACGTGGTCCTAGACCAAAAGAAAGACGACCACGGCGAGTTCGTTTGGGTCACAGTCACCGAGCGGCGCGAGGTGATGAAGCCCAAGCCTCCTCCGGAAATCCCGCCAGACACCCCAGCGGAGGATGACGCTCCCCCAGAGCCCGAAGTCGACGCCGACCCCCCCGAGATCGTCACCAATAGTGTCGCGTTTAAGGGCAACAGCACGGCCGAAGACCTGTGGGACGATCTAAACCCCCTCATCGCCATGCGCCCGCTTACACTGCCCGACGGTGTCGACGATCCGTTCGGTTTCGACGACGCCCACGGCACCATCGATCTCACCACGTCCGCCGGCGTAGTGTCGCTGACCATCGGCGGCGAGACCTACGGCGCGAAAGATCGTTACCTGCAGCACGAGGACCAAGCATTCCTGGTCGACGATCAGACACTTCGCCCCCTCGAATACGGCAAGACGCGCCTGCTTGAACGCATTCTACAGCCGCTGTCTGAACATGAAGTCGACACGGTGACATTGGTCACGCCCAGCACCACGCTGTCTTTCGTTCAGCAGAACGCCAGTGACCGCGCCAAGGCCTTCTGGTCCCTCAACACCGACCCCGAGACTGAACATCCCATTGCTGGCGCATGGTTCGGAAAAGTCTTCAAGATGCGGGCCAAGCAGTACGTCGAGGACGAGTCCACCCTCGGCGAGCTCACGCCGGTGTTCCGCTTCGAGACCACTGGAGACGGCAAGATCTGGGTTATCGACGTTGTAGAGTCCGTCGAAAAGCCTGGTGTTTACTATGCGAAGTGCGATTTCCTACGCGCCACCGTGGAGCTCACCAAGTCTCTCGCGGCCGACGCAGTCATCGACCTTAAGCAGTTGATCGAGTAGCCAATACTAGCAATCGGCGAGGTCCTTCACCGCTGGCCCCACGCCAAACGAGATGCCCAGGTCTTGGAGCACGGCAACGTCATCCCCATGGACCAATCCCGAGGCAATCACCTGCACGCTCAGCCCCTCGCAGACGCGGATGAAGCGCTGAAGTCCCGAGCGCATGGCCACACTGCTCGCCACGCCCGAGACGCGCTGCCGGTCGATGCGAACGACGTCGGGACGCAACAGGATCATGCTCTCCAGCGTGGTTCTTCCGAAGTCCGAGATGTCGATGCAGAGCCCCACTTCGTGGGCGCGGAGCAGCGCCAAGGGAGGCCGTAGAGCCCACGGGTCGCCGGACAAGAATTGCTCGTCGAGGCACAGACGCAACCGATCGGACGTGACCCCAGGGGGCAGCCGATCCAAAATCTCTCCGCTCATCTGTAGCAGCGTAGCGGGAAAGATGGTGATGTAGCAGGGTATATTTCCGAGCGGCAGACGACGTGCCGCCGCACGGAACCACGCCAGATCCACGTTTGGCAGAGCCGCTCGCTTCACGGCGTGGCGATACAGCTCTTCGGCTTCTCCGGTTGCCGACGCGGAACGAACTTCCCACGCGCACAATTGTCCGGTTTCGAGGCAGCACACGCGATTCACGAGGTACTCCTCACGGCGCTCGCCGAATAATGGCGTACCCGTGCGCGGGGGCGCCGCCGGTGTATTGACATTTCCCCGCATCGTTACCCGGTTCTTACCGCCCTCTTTGCTTTCATGCAGCGCCGACTGGGTTGCTCGCACTACCTCGGTGACACTGATGATTCCAATCGTCAAACGCTGAACACCGATGCTGACGCTCACCTCTGGAACCTCGTCCGGCAAATTGCGAACCGCATCGATCACCCGACGACGGATGCGCTCCGCAACCTCGAGGGCCTCCCAAGTGCGGGTATCGGGCAACACCACCAGGAACTCGTCGCCGCCCACACGGGCGACGTAGTCTCCAGCTCGCACCGTATCGAGGAGACTATGAGCGATGGCCTTGAGCACCGCATCGCCCGCTGCATGGCCGTATCCGTCATTGACCGATTTGAAATCGTCGCAGTCGAGGAGCAGGGCCACCGCGCCGCCGGTTCCGCGCTCCTGGGCCGCTGCCAGCTTTACCAACACCTGCTCTATGCCACGTCGATTCAAACACCCCGAGAGCGGGTCTTCCAGCGCCCACCGAGCCATCTGGTCGGTGGCAGCCTGCAGCGCGACTTGGGCCCGGCTGTGGTCGACGGCATACCGTACCACCCGCCCCACATTAGCGGGTTCGGGCTTCCAGGGGTCTAGGAAGTCGTGGGTGCCGACTGGCCGATCGCCCTCGACAACCGCGATCACGGAACAGTTCGGAGCGACTTCGTGGAGCCGTCGAATCGCCTCCTTCCAGTCGCCCGCGACCGCACCTTCCGTGAGCAGAACGCAGTCGTATACTCGGTCACGCAGGAAATCTTCCGCCGCCGTAATCCCTTGTGCAGGCTGCACTCGTGCGGAGGAATCGTCGACACGAATCGCCGCGATAACTCTTGCACAACTCGTCGATTCTCCGAGCGCTGAAACCGCGAGCACCCTGGCGGGTAGATTCATTAATTCTCCGTCTACTCTAATCTTATCGGCCAACGAACCAGATTCTAAGGCGAAATCCGCCCTAGATTCCGACCACCACCACCGTGACGTTATCTTCTGTGCCGTTTTTCAGCGCTTCTTCAACGAGAAGGTCTGCAAGCATATCGAGGGGGGTGCCATCGATGATACTAGCGATGGTATCGTCGTCCATAGGGTCGGTCATTCCATCGCTGCAAAGTACGAAAATATCTCCGGGATGGAGCGCTCGGGTAGTGGTATCCGGTTCGACCGGTCCGTGGAATCCCACCGACTGGGTGAGGATGTGTTTGTGCGGGAGTAGACGGGCGAGCTCGGGCGTGAGGCGACCGGCGTCGATCTCCTGTTGCACCACCGTATGATCCCGCGTGAGGCGAATCAGTCGACCATCGCGAAACAAATACGCCCGAGAATCACCCACGTGAGCCAAGTGCGCCTGGTCGCCATCGACGACCAGAACAACCACCGTGGTGCCCATACCGCGAACCTCCGCCTTCTCTTCGGCGGCCCGGCGAATGGAAATACTGGCCTGATTCATGGCGTAGCGAAGACGTTCGCGCAACACATCGGCGGGATCCTCGGTGTTGTGATCACGCACAAGTCGAGTTTCTTCCGGGTCAGGTGCGCCCACCAACGTGGCGTGGACGGTCTCGACCGCCATCGCCGAAGCCACCTCGCCGGCAGCGTGCCCCCCCATGCCATCCGCGACGACAAACACGCCATTGTCGAGATCGATGAGCATAGCGTCTT
>JAACDH010000226.1 GCA_009936995.1 Rhodobacterales bacterium | reverse complement strand
CCAGGTCGCTAGTTTCATGTTCAGCAGATCTTCACTGGCACCCTGACGCTCCTCACCGGACAGGTAGTGGATTCCCTTCTTGTGTTTTGCCAGCGAGATCGGACAACCACCGGTCTTCTGGGTGGGGTCCTCGGTAGCGCAGATGAGTAAGGAGTTGCAGCTCGCGGCTGGGTCACACGTGTCCGTGAGCTCTCCGTCGGTGCAGATGTCGCCTTCGGTCTTGCCCAGGTCTTCACACATTGGGACACCGTCGAAGGGACCCTCATAATCTCGGCAGGCGGGATCGCCGCAGGTGTAGAACCATTGGGGGTCAACCTGAACAGGCGTGGTGTCGGTGTCCGTGTCGTCATCACCGCAGCCCGGGCCCAACAGAAGACCGAGGCCAAGCAGTATCCATAGTCGAGGGGAATTGACGGTCATGTAGGCTCCGCGAGTGAAGGGTACCGACAGCTTGCCTTACTCAAAGCGACCTGTGCCTAGGCCCTTTGACTGTGGCGCCCATCGATATCGGAGCCGATGGATTTGGAGGCCGATGTGCTCGACGCACTCTAGCACGGAGGGGGTATTCATGGGTCGTTGCGATGTGTACGCCACACTTGAAAACCGGGTGTGCGGACCGTTTCAGGGCCGTTGGTGCAGGAAGAAAATTCGAGCCGCCCTGAACCAACTTGAATCTCTCATCCTCGCAGCGCAACCGAGTTCGGCATCCCCAGCTCGGTCATCTTGTTGAGGATGTCGCAGGCGGTGAGGACCTCGTTGCGTTGTGCTTCTTCGTTTCGAGCGGTCAATCGCCCCCGAAGCGCTTTTTATAGCGGTAGAAGGTGTTCTCTGTCCTGGCTTGTTGGTGCTGCCCAGCTTCCAGGCGCCAATGACGGCGTCCAACCTCTTGGGTACGCTGAAGGTGCGCATCTCGGTCATCCAACACAGGTTCACCGGAGAAGACCGCATCTCTCCTGGGTGGGATGACCGTTTTCGCACCTCGTTTTCGAGCCGCCTCGTAGACTTCACGACGGTCATACCCACCATCGACGACGAGATGGATGGGTTCACGGCTCGGCGGCTGGCGAAGCTAGAGTTCGAGTCCCGTCGTACGTCGGGAGAGTGTGGTGTGGTCCGGGGTGGGGGCGTCGATTCCAGCGAGCATGACGAGAGAACGCAGGAGTCCTTCGACACTGCACCAGGGGAGTCTAAGCAGCAGTTTCAAGGTCAGCCCAAGCTCGATACACGGATCTGAATATCGTGGCTGACCTCCCCGTTGGCCTGTTGGCAATGGTGTCCAGGCGCGGAGTGCGGCTGGTGTGAACCAGATGGTGAGGTCACCGCACCGAACAAGGGCTCGGTCGTACTCTGGCCAGTTTGTGAACCGGTACTTGGTCTTGTAGGTTGGGTGGACCTTCGAGCGCTTTGACATCAGGAACTCCTATCAAGAGCCTCTGATGTACACGAGCGCTGTCACGAAGACCGGAAGAAGGGCGATTCATGCACCAACGCCGTTCACTGACGGAAGTCGGCTACTGAGTCGTCTGCGTGTCCCAGTTCGAGATGACGCTCTGGTTGCCGCCCACGCCCCGGGCCACTCCGGTTTGCACATAGAACGCGACGCCTGCGGGCACGCTTGCGGGTAGGCTTGGATTCCAGTCGGCTTCGCCGCTGGCGTCGGCTTGCAGTGTGGTCGACAGCTTTGCGGGCGCGGACAGGTCGAAGCACTCGCCGCCGAAGGCCGCCGGGCAGATGTTGCCGGCCACACCATTGGTAGAGTGCACGACGTAGACTTGTTCGTAGGGCAGGGCGCCCGATACGTGGATGTTGATCGGTTGGCCGGCGGTCCAGCCGCTGCTCAGCGACAACACCAGGGGGGCCGTCGGGTGGCAGAACACCGGGACCGCCACTTGGGCGACGCCAGCGGCGGTGTAGTTGTCGGCGAACAGCTCGACGTCGACCATCAAGTCGCCGTTGATGCCACAGCCGTTGCCGATGGTGAGCAGGGCACCGTCGTAGTCGTCGACACTGTAGGCCCCTTGGTCGGGGTCGGTGACCGGTAGGGCGGCGTCTACGTCTACGGTGAGGTGGGGTTCGGAGGTGCTCGCGATGGCGAACGCGTTTAGGGCGGCCACCCCGCTGGTGTTGTCGACTGAGATGTTGAGGGCCGCTGGCTCGCCGGGCTCGAGCAGGCCGTCGCCGTCGCCGATCTCGGTGTAGCTGACGCCGCTTAGGACTAACGTAGCGTCGGCCGGCGCGCCGTAGATGGCCTGCAACCCCAGCTGATCGTCGGAGCTCAGATGGCGGTCGGCGACAGATGTACCGCTGGTGCTCGACGGGTACATGATGGCGCCGTTGACGCCGCTGTGGCCGAGCCCGACACAGTGGCCCAGCTCGTGAGCGGCGGTGATCTCGAAGTCCATCTCGTTCCAATTTGGACCGGCGGGGTCGGCCGACCAGTCGATGGTGCCAAAGCCGTTGGAGCCGTAGAACCGAATGTCGCAGTCGGTCATCTCGGATCCCCAACCCCAGGATTGGGCGAGCGCCAGGGTAGAGCCGCCAGTGCTGGCGTTGTACTGACCGATGTTTCGACCGTCTGAGCCCCAGGAGCTGCTGTTGGTGGTGCCGCCATCGATGTACGAGAAGGTAGGCGCGCCACCCTCATTGGTCCAACGACCCAAAGCGCTGGCATAGGCGTCGTGGATCTCGGTGCTGTTGCCGACGGACGCGGGGAAGGCGCTGGTGTTGATCTCGAAGGGCTCGTCGATGGGGGTGGACTGGTAGCCCCAGTCCCAGCCGATGAGGTTGTATCCCATGGCGTTGGAGGCCAGAAAAAGCCCGAGGAGGACCAGGGGAAGTCGACTATTTTGCATGGCAGACCTCCACAGAGCCGAGGGCTTCGGTTGCGGTCTCGCCCATCCGTTGACGATCGGTCTGCAGACGCACGGCCCCTTGATCGCCACCGACGATCTGCCAGAGTCCATCTACTTGATCGAGGAACAGCAGGTATGTGCCATTGACCAGCAGGTTGGGCACATCTTCGACCCAATGGCGCTGGGCTCCGAGGGTTCCACCGGGAAGAACCACCTGGGCCTTGTCGCCGAGTGCTCCAGCCACCACGTTGCTGACGTCTAAGAAAACCAACCGCTCGATGCCGCCGTCGGCGTGGTCGGTCCAGCGGGTCTCTTGGTCTATGACCCTAGCGACGACAACCGCAGAGGAGACGGTGCAAAGCTGACTTCGACTGACCTGCATCTGGGACGCTTGGGCGCTGGCGGACAGGCTGAGCCCCGCGACGATGAGCGTGGTGGTTCGAAAGAGTCGATTCATGATGCTGTCTCCGCTTAGCACCTGGAGAGTGCCTGACCTTGACAATACGGATGGCCAGCGTCACTTGCTACGGGCGGATTAACAAGCCCTTGCAAAGTGCAGTCAGGAAGTTGTTGGGTCAGTACTTACAGGCGTTCATCTCGCAGTACTTGTCCATCGACGCCGTGGCCACCTCTACGTCTGTCTTGGCGTCGCTCATGGCGCGCTTGGTGAAGGCGTTTTTGTCTTCCAGGTGACGTGTTTTGGCGTCCTCGAGGATGCGTTTGGCGGTCTCGAGGCGGAGCTGGTGCAGGCGGAACAGGGCCTGTCGGCCGGTGCGTCCAGTGAAACCCTCCTGACCGGCGAGGGCAACTTGGGCCCACTTGAGCGCTTCCTCTGACTCCTCGGCGCCCTTATCGACCAGAAACTCGGCGTACCGATAGGCCAGTAAGGGGTCGTCGACGCCGTCGAGGTTCCAGTGCCAGGCCATCAGCTCTTTCCATATGGTTCCTTCAGCCTGGGTGTCGGCTTGGTCCATGAGGACGCCGAGGATGCGCTTCTTGGGAGATTGGGGCCGTCGGTATTTGCCACGTAGGCAGGCGAGGTGTTCGCTGGTGACACCACCGCTCTTGGCGGCGGCTTCTAGGGCCACAAGGTCGTCGCAGGGGGCCCAGCCTTCGACTTCGACCTCGTAGTAGGGACCGCAGTCGCCGTAATGCAGGCAGGGGGCGGCGACGATGAGATAGTAGCGAGCCTGACGACGGTATGCTTCCATCTTGTCGAGGTTGGCTTCAGACGGCCCGGCGCGGTAGTCGGCCTCGGCCTGGATGGCGCGCTCCATAGAGACTTGCACCGTCATGTCGTACAGGGCTCTGACCATGCGGTCGTAGTTTCCGCGATTCTTGAGCCAGCGGCGCCGGCCTTCTATGGCGATGCGTGCCCAGTGCAGCACGTTGTTATCGGACGGAACTTCGCGCCAAAGGTGCGTGGCGTACAGGTAGGCCACCTCCGCGTCGGTGGTGTGGTACTCGGTGAGGTGGGTCTGCATCAACGCGCCGTAGCGGTCCTTGTCGCCCGAAACGTACGCATCTACGATCAGGATAAAGCTAGATTGTACCCGGGCACTGGAGTTGGCGACCTTAATGTATCTAGTGAGACAGGTGCGGGTCTCGTCGTCGAGGCGGCCGCGATACGCTTTCATCTCAAGCTCCGCCGAGTCACCGCAGTCTGTCTCTGCGAATGCTTGGGGCACAAAGAGTAGAAGCCAGGCGAACACGATGGATGTCAGATTTTTCACCTGTCCACCATAAGACAAGCCCCCTACGTCATGTGCCCAAATGCGATAGAAATCCGTAATGGAGGTCAAGCCACCCATGGTGGATCGCTCAAGTACATCTCGAACATTGGCAATTCTGGCTGCGTTTCTGGGCCCTTTGGCGCTGATCGGCGTCTTTGTGTACGGTCTGAATGAATTTCGCGATTCCGAGACGCGAACGGCCGATGAAAATGCGGGCCTGGTGTTCAATGGGCGGGTGAATGACCACGGTGCCGTCGCCGCCATGGACGCCGCCATGGAATTCCTAGACCCCCAGGTGGTTCTGGTTGGGCCGTCCTACGCCAATACCGATGTTCGTCGCGAGATCATTGCCCGCCACCTCAAGATTCCTGTCGACGATGTGGCCATGCTCTCGGTGCCCAATTCGGTGGGTGCACATTGGTACGCGGTGCTGAAGTATCGGGTTTTTGAAGCAGGCTATCGCCCGAAGCTCATCCTGGTCATTTCTGGCATGCAGAGCATGTTGCTGAACACACCCTTGAGCGAGTCCAGCTGGACGAACCTCGAAGCTCAGCTGGATGATCCAGAAGACCCTGTGGTGCAGCGCCGGCTGGCAGTGCCGAGTCATGTGGGTGTACGGCACCTCCGTGAACAGCGCGCGAAAGTTCGATCTCGGTGGTTTGACTTCCTCCGAAATGTGGGCCCGTGGACGTTGTTGAACAGTGGTAACAACCCCAGCGCACGTATGAGAAAAGAGGAGGTTCGCACTCGTTTAGACCGCGTGTTTCACGCGAGCAAGGTGGACATGTCGCTGTACTCGGGGGCGGGCAGTCCGGTGGTGACTGGCGCTGTCGATGAGGAGCGCGACCTCGCGATGCTTTCCGATCCTTCTGCGTCTTTTATGCCCGCAATCACCACGCTCGCCGCCGAGAATGGGGCGCGGGTGGTTTGGGTTCGCCCACCGATGTCACCCGACGTCTCCGAGGCCATGAGCGACATCGTCAGAGAGGGCATGCAAGCTGCCGCCGTGGACGTCATCACCCCGCTTGGTGGCCACTTGCTCGACATGCGTCGGGTGCCCATGAACGTCGAGATGTTCGCCAACGAAGACCACATGAACACCGAGGGGTCTCGCCGGTTCAGCGAAGCTCTTGGCTTGGCCTTGGCTCGAATGGACGCCATGTACCCGCCGGCCGTGTCGGGTACGCCGCCCCTGCGGTCTTCTCCCCCAGACGGTGGGTTCGACGGCGACCTCCCCGAGGCCGAGGCGGCGGTAGACCAGAACGATCTGTGGGTCGCTCCCGGCACTGCGGTCACGGTTCAGTTCCCGGCCTGGAGCCCCGAGCGAGGTGTGTTCTCGGCGGCCATCGCGGTCGAGCACTTGTCGGGTGATTCCCTTGGTCAACCCGTCTGGACGGTCAATGGCATCCGCGGACCACTGCGGTCCATCGAGCCAGGAAATGGCTGGAAAATCTGGCGTGGTGAGGGTGTGCTGCCGGTACCCGACGGGCCCTTTGATGTGGTGATTCGCAACCCGAAAGATGGGCCCTTTATCCGGCTCACGGGCCTCGGTCTCGGACGTCGTGCAGGACGAAATATTGTGGTGGGCGATGTCGAAAAACTCGAGGGTTCCCGGGTGCGTCTGCTCAGTCGTTTCGAGCGGGAGGGCGACGCTCTGGTCGATCGCAGCGTTGCACCCATCTACACTTCGGCGCCTGGCAGGGTACCTAGCGCCCGCCGTCCAGTCGTCGACATCCGTAGCAGTCGGGTCGCCCGCTTTGATACCCAGGTCTGGGGCTTCCTGTCCGACGAGTTTCTCATGGGAGAATCCGCCTTCGGTTCGCGCTGTTCTCCCTTGAGAATCACTGAGGACGGCGTACGATTGCCCCTGCCGAACGAGCCTTGCGTCGACGTTCAACGACTGGGAAAGGGCCGCACCTGTCACACCCCTGAAGCGCTGTTCTTCACCGCAGCCGATGGCACAGATCCCGCCGGAAATGGTCGCGTATACGAGCTTGAGCTTGACGAGGGACGTCGCTGCGATGGGGCCGCCTGGCTCTATCCCGATGACGATCTTAATCTTACCTTTCCTCCCAATGAACTTGCCGTTCTAGCCCGAGGGGCGACGCATCTCACCCTTGGCGCGCGCTACCTCATGAAGCGCAAGACCCAGGTTCGTGTGGTGCTCAAGGTCGACGGTGAAGTTCGTCTCGATCGAACGGTTGAAGGGCAGTCTTTCTGGCAAGACGACCAGGTTTGGGCGCTTAAACCGCCCATCGCGCCGGGCACGAAAGACGTCACGCTCCAGATCACCAACCTCGACCGAACATTTTACCTCATCGAAGAGGTGGCGTTGTCCGAAGGGCGATTCAATCGGCCCAGCCGATACGCGCAATAGACCTGATCTACAGACCTTTTTCACACTCTACGCGGATGGCGAAGGCCCCCTCTTCTTCGTCTTTGCCCTCGACCGCGATGTACCAGGTGGGGGCTCCCCGTGACACCAGACGAACTTTCTCGGTCTTGTTGCGGGGCTTGGGCCACATCTCGCAGCGCATGGTGGAGTCTGCTGTGGTGGGGCAAACGTCTCCGTTGAAGGCCATGGCGGCGAGATCTAGGTCGGCGCAGGGGGTGTCGAGGTACACATTTGCGTGCCAGTCGCCTTCTGGGAAGTCGAAGCGATACACCCGCTCGTCGCCGCCGTCGTGGTTGGTGGTGGCCGGTGTGCACTGATTGAACTCGTAGAACTTGGTGGTGTATCGGCTTCCGCCGCCCTTGGTGGTGCCGACGATTGTGTCGCCGCAACTCAACACACCGGTGATGCAGTCGGGACCAGCCGGAGGTTCTCCGCTGGGTACCTCTTCACATTGTGACTCGGTGATTCCCGCGCGCGGGTCGTCGGGCTCGGCGAAGGTGGGGGCCATTTTAGTGGGTGTGACTTCGAGTTGGGGGGCGTTGGGCGGCGCTTCTTCAGAGGAGCCGCACGCGAAGAGTATGAGGAGCAGATACATCGGGGCCTCTTGGATGCCTACATCCTACCGCTAGTGAACGCTGCGGAACACTTTGTTGATGCCCTTTGTCATTCGGCGGTCCGATACGGTGTGGTTGACCAGCTGGACCTGGACCACATAGGCTCCCCGAGACACCCAGACGGTGCGATATTCCTGGGAATCGTTGGGCCGGCGGATGGTGATGTGTTCTTCTGCGGCGTCGTCTTCGGAGAGGGGTTCGAACGTGCCCACCCGACCGTCCAAGCCTGGGGCGGCGGTGACCGCGGAAGTGATCGGCGGCATGGCCATTGCCAGATCCACTTGGGCCTGCAGTCGCAGTCGAGCCACGTAGTCTCTGGCCGCGTGTTCGTTGTGGAAGTACAGCAGCTCGATGCGCGCCCACTGGAGTGGACCCGCCGAGGAGCGGCTGGACCAGCCCTCGACGAAGGACTCGGCCAGGCGATGACCGCGGCCAGTGGCCACCAAGCGCTCTCGCAAACCGTAGTCGCCCACGGGCTCGTTGGCCTGGTCCCATTGTTTAGGGGTAAGCTTGCGTTCGGCGCCGTTAATCCGATGACGGATTCGGGCGCTCCACTGCGGCGAAGACGTGGGCGAATAGGTGCTGGGCGAGACGATCATGGCCGAGTTGGCGGGCGGATTCTTGAGCACCTGCCAGATGGCCTCGGGACCTCTGTGGAGCACTTGCCAGTCCACGAAGTTGCGCCCCTGACCGTAGACGTAGGAGGTGTAAAACTGGTGCGGATCGGGACTGATGCCCGGGCTGTCGATGTCGTAGCCCAAGATGGAGGCCACCACGTCGACGGCATCGGTGTGTCCGCGGGCCCGGCCGACCCGCTCGTGCACCCACACTGCGTGGCCTTCAACCGTGCAGTTGACGGCGACCACTCCGTCGCCGTCGCTGCGGCTGGTGACTACAGCGCCCAAGTCGGCGTATTGGTCTTGGAGGGCGTGAACCAGTTCGTGAGCGAGTACCACCTCGATGACTGGCTCGACCAAGTCGATGGAGGCGCCGTGGGCGGCCAGAGCAAAGGCGATGCCGTCGGTCATGACGTAGAGGTTCTTGTCGATGAACCCGTATTTCCCGACAAAGGCCGACGACATTTCTTGGCTGGTGATCCGGGCCGCGTGCTCGGCCTGTTGGGCTTCTATGCCGGCGATCGCGGTGAGTAGGTGCACCTGTTCGAGGTACAGCACGTCGCCGAGTTGGTCGGGGGTGGCGAGCACGATGGGCGGAATGACCTTGAAGCGGCGTCCAGCCTCCGCTTCGACCACGGGGACCAGCTCCGCGACGAGGGTTTCGATGCGGTCCTGTTGGACTTCTTCTAGCGTGGCGGCTTCGGCGACAGTGGAGAGCACGCTGCCGGCGAGTACCAGCAGAGCAGCAGTCCAGATGTTCGGGAAGTGGCTCATCATTAGATCTATACCTTGGATTTCGGCGGATTATGCCGAGACCTTGAGCCGAGTTTCCCGAGCTTGGTCAATGGGCAGGGGTGATGGCGCGATCCTAGGTCATCATTTTCTGTCGCCGGAAGTGATCCAATCGTCTCAAGTTTGGGCGGCCACGGTCGAAATGAGCAGTGGAGGCTACCTTGTCCGAAGAAAGTACCGACCTGATCGAACAACGAGACCACTTCCGCCAGCTCGCGGTCTCGCTAGACCGAGAGGTCGCCGTGTTGCGGTCCCTGTTGCAGTCTGGAAAGGGCTTTTCCGAGATCTTGGAGATTGAGCCACTCCTCGATGCGGTGATGTCGGTGTGCCGGGAGCGCTGCGGTATGAAGAATTCCGTGGTTTTGTTACGCGACGATCTCGATCCCGACAGCGTGAATTACCGGGTTCGGGCGTTCTACGGCCTGCCCAGTCGGTTCATGGACAAAGATGGCAACGAAGAGGAGATGCTGCTCTTCCGCCTCCCCGCCGACAACGGCCTCCTCTGGCAACAGGTGCTCCAAGGCGATGTGTTTCCGGTGTTAGATATGTTGGGGCAACCGTACTTCCAGACCGCTTGGGACCGCTGGCAATTGGGCGTCTTACAGGCGAACGTGTGGTGTCCACTGATCAAGGGCGGCGAGGTGCTTGGCATGCTGGCGATGGGCGATGGCACCCGGCGGTCGGCTTTGCTCTCCACCCAGATGCTGTTTCTTCAAGAGGTGTGCGCCGTCGCCGCAACCAACATTGATTCCACGCTGAAGTATGGGAAGAACCTGAAAATACTCGCGAACCTGCAGACGCTCTACGACATCAATCAGGAGCTCGCAAACCTGAACGACTTTAAGGATCTCACTCGCAAGACCCTGCGCTCGGCGGTAAACGCCATGGGGGCGCAGAAGGCCAACTTGATGCTGTTGAATCGGAGCACAGGGTTGCTCGAAATCGCGCTTGTCGATGGCGACATCCCCGAGGCGATCAAGAATGGCATCAACAGCGGCGACGTCAAGACCCGCGCCTTCGAGGTGGGCGAGGGCAACGCGGGCGTGGCGGCTCGTACCCGGCGTCCGGTTCGCATCAACCACCGATCGCGCATCCCACAGGTGGGTAAACACCCGGTCCACTGTATTCTCTCGGTGCCTCTGGTACACGGAGACGAGCTGATCGGCGTGATGAATATGACCAACAAGGTGTGTCTGGACGAAGACGGCGAGCGGGTGCTCGACGCGTTGGGTCTGTTCACCGAGACCGACTGTCAGCTGGCTCTGGGGTTGGCGGATCAGGCGGCGGTCAACCTGCACAAGGCGCGGCTCTACGACGCCTCGGTCACCGACCGTCTCACCGGACTGAAGAACTCTCGCCACTTCGAGGAGCAGCTCGCTGCGGCCCTGCAGCACGCCGACGAGACGGGAGAGCGGTTCTCCTTGGCGGTCACCGACCTCGACCACTTCAAGAAGTTCAACGACACGTACGGGCACAAGATCGGCGACTTGGTGTTGTCCGAGACGGCGGCTTTGTTGTCCGATGTGGCCAAGGACATCCCTGGGGTGACGGCGTTCCGCTATGGCGGCGAAGAGTTCTGTCTGCTGATGCCTGGACTGAGCACGGCCGAAGCCAAAGCCCTGGTCGAGCAGTGGCGCGAACGGGTAGAGGCCCTGGCCCTTGAGCATAACGGAGAGGTCCTGAAAGTCCGTGGTTCCGTAGGTATCTGCGAGTATCCATTGCACTGCTCGTTAGGGCCCGACCTGTTTGCCCACGCGGATGACGCGCTGTACCACTCCAAGGCGACCGGTCGGAACCGTACCTCTTGCGCGGGCGTCGACGTGGTGATGGACTCCACCGTACGCCGCACCGGCCCAGAAGAACTCTCGCTCATGCCTCCCTCAATCGCATCGCTGCCGCCGGTTACGGTGTCGAATGCGGAGTCGATCGACTAGTACTTCATCGCACACACCATGGTGCGTCCGGGGCTGGCCCAGCCGTTGTTGTTGCGAACGTCGAGTTGTGCGCCTTCACATCGGGTGCCCGAACGGTTAGAGCCAGCCTCGCAGACCTGGGGGTCGCAGGTCTCTTCGAGCACGTACAGGTCGAAGCCGCAGTCCATATTGGTGAGGCGAATCTCGGTGAATCCGTCGGCTACCACAGCTGGCTATGCCCTCAGATCCATCCACGTACTGTGCGTGCGTGGGCAAGACGCACAGGGGGGGTGAAGGTTCATGGAACAACCTCGGACGTCTTGGTGGGGAGCGTCGTCAAAGTTCAGGGTCCCACAGGTGGGGTGTTTGGTCTAATCTGTGTGCGGACAATCGGCTCCTGCGCGGATATCGGGTCCGGGGACGCCGCAGAGATACCGCCCCAGGAGAGACCATGTTTCGAGTCGGAGTTGTGTGCCTAATGATGTGGGGACTGGTGGGCTGTGGTGGCAAGAAGCTGGAACCGGTGGTCGCAATCGAGGCCGAAACCGAGCAGCAGGAGCCCGTTGAGGCGGTGGTTGAGCCCGCGACACCCGCCCCAGCGCCGGCCGTCGCGAAGGTGTTCTGCGGAGGCATCGCCGGCATCCTCTGTCCCCAGGGGCAGCACTGCACCGACGATCCCGACGACGGCTGCGACCCCGCTGTCGGATCCGATTGCGGCGGAATGTGTGTCGTGGATGCGGCCGACGCAAACCAAGTGCCCGCATGTCTTGACACCGCCACCCATCGTTACATCGCCGATGCCGAGACCTGCAAGGTTGTGCGCTTCGCCTGTCCCGAGGGCGAGTTTGGGTTTGGGGATGACTGCGGCTGCGGTTGCACCACCGTGGCGCCGCAGAAGTAGTTCGTCGACGGGGTCACGCCGTGTACAGTGTGGACGATGCGACCGAACTCCCGCCAAAAAATCCACGCACTCTTGCTGTCATCGCTCTGTGCCTGCGGAAGCATCACGCCAGCAGACCAGGTAGGAAAAACCACGGATGGCGGGTACACATTAACCACACCCACTGGCATCAGTGAGACCACTCCGTGCGACCCGCTCGACGCCTACGAGGACGCAGCGGGCACCGGCAACACCTGTGGCGACGACGCAATAAACCTGGGCGATCTCGCTGACGATGGCGCGGCGGTCACGGTTTCGGGTAATTTAAACAGCGCAAACGATCGCGACTGGTTTTGGGTACATGCGGTCGATCTCGAAGAGGATCTACAGCGGGGATGGGAAGACTTTCGGTTCGATGCGGCCCTCACGGTCGGAGAGGGGACCTTCGAGATTCGCGTGCTACGGGGCGGCTGTCTCGACACCGACGATGAGTGCGACGGCGTGGGCTACGACAGTTACTCTTGGTACATCGAGGACACTGAGCCAGACGAGCTGGGCGAGATCCCCCCCCTTCCTCAGGCGTGTGGTGGCCCACCATTCGACGAATGCATGAACTGGACCGGCGACTATTACATCGAGGTCATGCGTATCGACGGACAGAATGATTGTACGCCCTACGAGGTGGTCTTTAGTAACGGAGTTTGGCCGATTTAAAGTAGAGGTTCTGCCAGAAGAACTACACCCCGATTCTGACCAACCGAACAATCGGCCCCGTGGGATTCGTGTTGCCGCTTAGATCGACAATTCCCTCGATGGACCAGGCTTCTCCGGCGTCGTCCTCTTCGCTGTCGGTCTCGTCGTCGACCAGCACCTGGCTCACCCGCCATCGGTGCGGGCCGTCCTCGACGATCTGGGTCGTCCAGCCCTGCTTGATGCGACCATCGAACCACACGTCGCCGCGCTCCTCGATGTACGGGGCCATGAAGGCCTCGATCTCGGAGGCGGACACGGCATCTTCGCCGGCCCAGGTCGACGCGAGGGCCTCGTGCCAGTCTTGTTGGGAGAGGGCGCGGACCACGGCGTACAGCTCGTGCCGAATGCGGGCACGGAACGACTTTAGGTTGGCGGAGATGTCGATGGGCTGGTCGGGAAGGCCCTCGGGTGACGCCACAAGCATGGCCTCCCAGGTTTTGACCAGGCTGTCGTCGACCCGGGCGATGAGCACCCGCAGGAAGCCGATGATGTCGTCCACCTCGGGGGTGCGTGCCGACTCTGGGACGTTCTGGCTAAGGGTGCTGTACACCTGGCTGAGGTAGCGCAGAACCACGCCTTCGCTACGTTCTAACTCCAAGGCCTTCACCCAGGCACCAAAGGTGCTCTGCACCTCGATGATCTCGCGGGCGATGCCGTTGGGACGGATGGGCTCAGTGGCCAGCCTCGGATTCGACTCGGCGTAGGCGTTGTAGACCAGGTAGAACCAGTCGGCCTTGGGCTTGGGCCAGCTGATGTCCTCGATGGCCTCCATGCGCTCTTCGTACGGGACACCCTCGGCTTTCAGGGTGGCGATCTTGTAGCCCTTCTCGCGACGGACCTGAGCGCGCAGCACCACGCGGGGGTGTTCGAGGATGGACTCGACCAGCGAGACCAGGTCGAGGGCGTAATTGGCGTCGGTCTTGTCGAGGAGCGGGACCGTGTGCAGCAGGAACAGCGACAGGCTGTGGTGCAGGCTGAAGTCGTCTTGGAGACCCTGGGTGATTTCGTAGCGAGGAAGAGCGTCTTCGCCGTGATCTACGATGACCTCGGCGCCAATGAGCTCTTCGAGGCGGGACTCGGCTTCGGCGATGAGCTTGGCGGTGGCTCGCTGGCCGGTGTGGGAGCGCTCGATGAGGTCTTTGAGCTCCTCCATGGCGTCGCCGAGGGTCTCGCTGGCCTTCTGAAGCAGCTGCAGGACCAAGCTGTGGTCTACCTTGAAGCGGCCCTCGAGGGTCTCGGGCTTGCCGGAGACCATTCGGTTGAAGATAGGTTCATCCCAGTGTTTATAGCCGCGGGTGGGCGGCTTCTTCATGACCACCTTCTTCTTCTTCTTCTTGCCCAGCGCGATGGCCTCGCCCATTCGCTTGTTGTCGATGACCCAGTCTGGGGCCTGCACAACGACGGTGCCCTCGGTGTCGAAGCCCTTGCGGCCCGCGCGGCCGGAGATCTGCTGAAAGTCGCGCACGGTGAGCAAACCCGTCTGCTCTCCGTCGAACTTGCACAGCTTGGTGAACAGCACGCTGCGGATGGGCACGTTGATGCCCACGCCCAGGGTGTCGGTGCCGCAGATGACCGAAAAGAGGCCCTTTTGTGCCAGGGTCTCGACCAGCATGCGGTATTTGGGCAACAGCCCGGCGTGGTGCAGTCCAACGCCGTGCAGCACGTACTTACGCAGGGTGGGACCAAAGGGGCTGTCGAAGCGGAAGCCCTTGACCAACGCCTTGAGCTCGGCCTTCTCCTCGTCCGTGCTGAAGGTGCTGCTGGTGAGGGCCTGTGCGAGCTCGGTGGCGTCGCGCTGGGCGAAGTGAACGGCGTACACGGGTGCTTTTCCACTGGTGACCAGCCGGGTCAAGGTGTTGGCGGTGGGTACCTCGCTGTACTCGAAGGTGAGGGGCACCGGCCGCTCCGCGTTGTCGACCACGGCGACGGGCGTGCCCGTGCGCTGGGCCAGGTCTTCCTCGATGACCGTGGTGTCGCCCAGGGTGGCGGACAGCAGCAGGAACTGAGCGTGGGGCATGGTGAGCAGGGGCAGCTGCCAGGCCATGCCTCGGTCGCGGTCGCCATAGTAGTGGAACTCGTCCATAATCACGGCGTTATACGGCGTGGCTTCGCCGTGTCGAAGGGAGATTTTGGCGAGAATTTCGGCGGTGCAGCACAGAATGGGCGCGTCGCGGTTGACTGAGCCGTCTCCGGTCATCAGGCCCACATTGTCGGGGCCGAACAGCTCGCAGAGCGCCCGGAACTTCTCGCTTACCAAGGCCTTGATTGGCGCCGTATACACGCTGCGTTGGCCCAACGACATCGACCGCAAGTGCAGGGCAGAGGCGACCAGCGACTTGCCGGAGCCCGTCGGGGTCTTCAACAGCACATGGTTGCCGTCAAAAAGCTCTAGCACCGCCTCTTCTTGGGCCGGGTACAGCTCGATGCCTACGTCGCCCGCCCACTGTAGGAAGAGGTCGAGGCCGGATTCAGCCGAGGTGTCACAATCGTCAAGGCGTTCAGTCAGGGAGCGGGGCATCGGGAGCCAAAGTGAGGGTCAGGTTCCTTCACTTATCACTTTGAGGAGGCGAGCGGGTCGCTATCGTCTTCGCCCTTGCTCGGCCTTGGCGATGTTCACGGCCGCACTAAATCCGTTCTGCAGTCCCGCCTTCAGAATCGGCTTCATTTTGCTGCCCATCTTCGCCACCATCCCGGCGTCGTCGCCGAAATCCAGCTTGCTGACGAAGGTGACCCGAGACTCGTGCTCTTGGCCATTGCCTACGATGTACATGCCGTACACCTGCTCCACTTCGACCATGCCGCTGAACAACCAGCCGTTGGGCACGTCATCTTTCACTGCTGAGATTTGCGTCTGATAGCCGTCCCAGGTCGCCGAATCGACAAACTCGGGGGTGAGCTTCTCGAACCACAGCAGGGTGCGATCGCCGTCGGTCTTGCGGTACATGCGCTGGGGGTAGACCACGTAGAAGAGCGTCATGTCGAGCACGTAGTAGCTATCGACATATTGGGCGCCGATGGTGGTGTCATAGCCCGAGCCGAGTGTTTTTACGGCCTCGGCGCCGCTCATGTACAGGGGCAGCTTGGTCATCTTCGTGAACACCGTGTCGGCGACCACGTCTTGAGTGAGGTCGGTGTCGCCTTCGCCGGAGATCATGGGAACATAGCCGCCGCTCACCGGCTTGAGCATGATCTTGTCATACAGATTCTTGTGGGCGTCGTAGTCCCAGCGGTCGGCCTGGCTCCAGTACGCTTCGTCGCTGAGCATCTGGTTGAGGATCGCCGCACCCTGCTGATCGCGCATCTGGATGTCGGCGTGTTTCTCAAGCGAGCGTTCGGCTTTCGTCGGCGCTGTCGCTCCGTTCGGCAACAGTGCGAAAGCGGGGGTGCTCAACCCGAGGAACAAGGGCAGTAGTAAGATTTTCAGATGGCGCATGGGGTTCTCCGTCGACCCCCACAACCTAGGGTGCGGATCGCGGAGCGTCGCTTACGAGCGATTACGGGCAGACCGATCCCAGGGCTTCAGGGGTGTCGATGGCGCTGATGGGAGCGCCCTGAATCACCGAGAGCAGGCTGTCGTGCATGTGCGTGATCTGCCCGCTGACGCTGTCTTGGACGGTGCCTTGGTGGAACCACTCGTTGCTAAACAAACCCGAATGGTAGCGACAGGCGGGACCTCTGACCGAGATGTCGGGTCGGGCTTCTAGGAGCGCGCGCTCCCCCAGGGTGCTGACGTCCGCGTACTCGATAAGCGTGGCGCCAGCCTCGACGTAGTGGCTAGCGCCGGTCGGGTCACCCAGATCGCGGTTGACCGCGTACGACGTAGAGATATGGTCGCGGTGTAGCGCGTATTGGTCGGCGCATCGCCACGGTTCGGCCGTGTTGGCTAGGTCGGTTAGGCAGCTGGCGTCCAGCCGTGACTGCCAGACTTGGCCCAGACCTAGCTCGAACTGTACGGCCAGTCGTTCGTGGAGGAGGGCAGTGACTTCGGGGGCGAAGCCGTCGACATCTGCGTACAGGATGGCATCCGACATTCCGACGACATGGGCGTTGGGGTAGCGCTCCGCCACCATATCCAACTGCTGCATCGCACCCCATGCCCCTCCGCTGGTTCCCCCGAAGACGAGGATGTCGGCGTTGGATAACGAGTCGAGTTGTTCGGTTTCGTCGTCGGATTGGACGCCGTTGTCGAGGGCGTCGAGGAAGGCGTCGAGGATGCGCGCGCCCTCGAAGTGCAGCGAAAAGGGTGGGTCACCGTCTAGGACCGAGTCGGCGTGGGTGCCGGTCCACATGTCGGAGCTACAGTAGTATAGGCGGACGTGGTTCCAGCCCTGAAATTCACCCATTGTAGAGGAATGAATGCCCTGACCGCGGATCTGGGTCTTGGCGTATCGGCTGTTCATTTTGGTGACGTCGTAGAACCTCGTGCCACACCATCGTTCGAGGCATTTCTCGTGGCTGTCACACTCGCCGCCGCCTTCGAGGGTGATGATCCAGTCGTCCTGATGGTCCGGGTGGGTCGCGGTGCGCAAATGGGCCACGGGTGGCGAGCCGTCGTTGCAGCGGGCGGTAGCGTTGTCGAGGGTCAGGATATGCAGCGAGCCGGTGCCGGTGTTGTCCTCGGATGGTTCGGGGACGTCACAGTCGAGGACGTCGGAGATGTTGGCGGGTAACGGCGTGGTGACCGCAGTTGTGGTGGTGGCGACGGTGGGCTCGGACGTGGCGCTGTCCTTGAGGTTGGCGGGGCCGTCGGGGGACGCACAGCCGCCAAGTGTGGCGAGGATGAGGAGGGTGCGTTGCACGGTGGGGCGTTCCTGGGCTGGGCGAAGGGCCATTATATCGGTGGTTCGACCCATGCGCTGGCGACTGCTCATCACTTCTTGCGGTGACCGTTGATGAAGCCGCGATTCTACGGCAGTCACTGCGGGGGCCGCAGAGCTGGCTTCGCGCACGACGCCACCAGTCGTCCGCCCTCGGTTCCACCACCCGGCCCCAACGCCACCGACCCATCCGCGGCCGCCACCAGCGCGCTCCGATGGGTTGTGTACACCACCAAAGAACCTCGCTGAGCCAGCCGATCTAGCACGCCGATCAGCAGGGTCAGATCCTCCCCGTGTAAGCCGCTGCCCGGCTCGTCCAGTAGAAACAGCGCCGGTCCTCCGTCGGGGTTCGCGACCGCCGCGGCCAGGGCGACGCGCTGGTGTTCGCCCCCCGAGAGCACATGGCCCGGTCGTCCCAGGCTCAGGTGCGATAGCCCCACATCGACCAAGGCCTCGATGGCGAGATGCAAAGGTCCTTTCGGTAGCTTGGGCAGCAGGGAGGACACCGGTGCTGCCAGGAACTCGGCGATGTTTAGCCCCCGCCAGCGTACCTCCAAGACCTCGGCCTTGAAGCGGGCGCCGTGGCAGACGGGACACGGCAGCACCAGGTCGGCCATGAAGTCCATCGCCACCCGATCTTGGCCGGTTCCCTTGCACTTGGGGCAGCGGCCGGCGGCGCTGTGGAACGAGAAGGCGCTCCGAGACAGGCCGCTTCCAACCCCGTGGAACAGGGCCTGGATGGGCTTGAGCAGGCCCAGACTGGTGAGCGGCGTGCGGACCGGGGTGGCGCGGGTGAGGTGTCGCTCGGTGAAGCGGTCTAGGCCGGCGAGCTGGGCGCAGCCGACGGGTCGACCGGCGGCAGCGCTGGCGCCGATGACGTCGAAGAGCAGGGTGCTCTTACCGCTCCCCGAGGGGCCGGTGAGGGCGACGAGACCCCGGTCGGGTAGACGGATATCGAGGTCCTTCAGCGTGTGTGCACAGGCCCCGACGATCTCGACCCAGCCATGCTCGCCCAGGGGACTTCGCTCGATGGCCGGCGCCCCAGTCGCCGCCGCGACCAGCCGTCCGCCATTGTCTCCGGCGCCCGGTCCCAGGGTGAGCACGTGGTCGGCGCCGTCGATGAGCGTCTGGCGGTGGGCGACCAATACGACCGTGTTGCCCTGATCGCGGAACTGCCGAAGTCGATGGGATAGGGTGGCTAATGCGGCGTCCGGCAGGCCGGTGCCTGGCTCATCAAGGACCAAGGTGATGCCCCGTAGTTCGCTGTCCAGCACGCCGGCCAACCGCAGTCGTTGCCGCTCGCCGGTGGACAGGGTGGGGCTGCGACGGGACGGGCTGAGGTGGCCCAGGCCCAGGGTGCTGAGGGTTCGGATGCGGGCGAGCAGGCTGGGGCGGACGGCGTCCAACACGGGCTGTTGAACGAGATTTACCTGGAGCGTATCGAGCCAGGCGGCCACATCGACCAGGCTTCGTCGCAACAGCTGCGGCAAGGTGAGGGTGCCGACCTGAACCCCTCGGGCGTCTTCGTGGAGTCGGTCGCCGCGGCATACGGAGCAGTCTTGGCTAGAGAGCGGTGCGGACCAGTCGGTGGCGTTTTTGCGTTTGGCCCGAACCTTTGCCTCGTGCTCGACCAGCGCGCACAGCCCGGTCCACGGTCCCTTGAAGCGGTGGGTGCCCGAGCGATTGCCGCGCTTGTAGTTCCAGGTGACGTCGAACACGGTATCGCCGGCGCCGTACAGGGCCAGCGCTCGGGCTTCGGGAGACAGGGCCGAGAACGGAGGACTGACGTCTAGACCGGCGGATTCGGCGGCGAAGCGGAGGGTGGCCATGTACTGCCCGTCGGCCTCTCCGAAGAAGGCGCCGGGCTTGGTGGTGGCCATGGCTCCGTCGGTGAGGGCACAGTCGGGGTGGCTGATCAGTCGGTCGGGGTCGCACCGCTGGACTTCACCCAGTCCGGCACAATCGGGGCAGGCGCCGATGGATTGGTTGGCCGAGAAGTGAGCGGCCGAAAGGGACGTCGGCTGGTCTTCGACGGTGCCGATGCGCGACCAGAGCAACCGCAGATCGGCGTCGAGGTCGGTGAGGCTGCCCACGGTCGCCCGCGCGCCGGCCCGGCCCTGCCCCTGCTTGAGGGCCAGCACGGGGGTGAGCCCATGGGCGCTGTCTAGGTCGGGTGCGGCCTGCTGTCGGATGAAGCGCCGGACCTGGAAGGGCAGGCTCTCGGCGAAGCGCGACCAGGACAGGGCGGCGAGGGTGTCAAAGGCCAGGCTGGACTTTCCGCTGCCCGACACGCCGGTGATGGCGGTGATCTGACCGTGTTGAATGCGAATGTCTAGGTTCTTTAGGTTGTGGGTGCTCACACCGCGCAGTTCAATATGGGTGGGCGGCACCTTTGGAGTCCGGTGCTGGGTCGGCGGCGGCATTGGAAGCGGGCTGGGTGTCACCGACCGACCGTCTCGAAGGGCGAAGCGGTGGTCGGCGCCGTGCCAGACCATGGGATGGTGCGAGATGGCCAGCACTGTATTTCCCGCTTGAACCAGCTCGGTGAGACAGTCTAAGAGCCGGCGAATGTCGTCGGGATGCAGGCCGCGGTCGGGCTCGTCGAGAAGCACTAAGGAAGCGTTCTTCGCTGGCTTTCCGAGCAAGGTGGCCAGCTTCACCCGCTGGGCCTCTCCCCGACTCAAGGTGCTGGAAGACTGCCCCAAGTGCAGGTAGCCTAGGCCGAGCTTTGACATCGCCTGGCAAAGTGCGAGGATGGGCTTGTCGTTGGCGAAGAAGTCCACCGCCTGGTCCACGGTGAGGTCGAGGACCGCGCCGATGTGCAGCCCATTCAGTCGAACCTCTAGTATTTCCGAGTCATATCGCAGGCCGTGGCACGAGGGGCAGGCCTGTTCCACGTCTTGCAGCAGGTGAAGTCCAACCCGCACAATCCCCAGGCCCTCGCAGTGGGGACAGCGGCCGGCCTTGGTGTTGTACGAGAAGCGACTGGCGCCAAAACTTAGCGCCTTCGCGAGCTGTGTGGCTGCAAATCGCTTCCGAACCAGATCGAAGAGCCCCGTATACGTGGCCGGCGTACTGCGCGGGGTGCGACCGATGGGCTTGGCGTCCACCCACTGCACCGCCATCCGCTCGGGAACGCCCTCGAGGGCTGAAAATGCTCCTCCTTCCACACCTTGGAGAGCGGGCAGCAGCGTTTGAAACACCAACGAACTTTTGCCCGCACCAGACGGACCGCTGACCACTGTCATCGCGGCCAAGGGCACACTGAGGTCCACGCCGTGTAGGTTGTGGAGCCGCGCACCGCTAAGATGTAGTGTTCCAGGGCCTTGTAGCGTCGGGCTTCGCTGAGGATAGCTGTGGACCAGGGCCTTAGGCGGTAGGGTTGCGTTGTGGAGCACGCGCCCGCCCAGTGGACCGGCGCCGGGACCGAGGGCCAGCCAGTGGTCCGCCCGCTGAACCATGTGTGGGTCGTGGTCCACAACCAAAAGGGTGTTGCCCAGATCCCGCAGCTCTTCTAAGATCTCGGCCATGCCCTGCTGGGCGCTGGGGTGCAGGCCCAAGGTGGGTTCGTCGAGGATGATCAGCAGGCCCGAGAGCTGGGCGTTGAGCTGTGCTGCCAGTCGTAGCCGTTGTCCCTCGCCGCCGGAGAGCTGGGTGCTGGAGCGGTCCAAGCTTAGGTGCCCCAGGGCGAGCTGGTCCATCCGACGCAAACGCTGGTCCAGGGCCGGTCGAAGGGCGCTGAGGACTTGAGATGTGGGCAGTTCGTCGAGGATTTTGCCAAGGTCGCGCACAGGAGTGGCCAGCAGCTTGGGCAGCGTTTGGGCGCCGAGAGTGGTCTCCCTCCCCACCTTTCCCAGCCGGGTGCCGTCGCAACTCGTACAGGCAATGGAACGCACAAACCGGAGAATATTCGGATTCCGGTCGCGCTTGAGCGTCTCCTGGATGACCGGAATTAACCCGCGATAGTAACCCTCCTCTCTGGGACGTGCGGTGATGCCCTTCCACTTCATCCGGGACTCGATGCCGTGTTTGCCGAATGGAACCTTCATCACCTGCGTGCCGTATAGGACCATCTGTCGTTGGTCGTCGGTGAGCGCAGTCCACGGCGTGTGCACGTCGAAGCCGTGGGCCTGACAGAGCGTGTTCATCACCTCGAGGGTGACCTGGCTGTAGACGGTGTAGCCGTTGGAGAGCGTGGGTTTTAGGGCGCCATCCCGAATACTCTTCGACGCATCGGCCACCAACAGCGGTGGATGTACCTGGTCTTCTACGCCAAGCCCTGCGCACGAGGGGCAGGCGCCGACGGCCTGGGTGAAGCTAAAGTGACTGCGGCTGAGGGCCACGTCACCGTCGAAATAGCCCCGACGCGCAAACAGCAGTCGCAGCAGGTCGAGGAGGCCCACTAAGGTACCGACGGTCGATCGCGGGCTGGGGGTGAGCGCCCCTTGACCCGTCGCCAGGGTGACGGGAAGGCCGGTCAGCTGGTCTACCTCGGCGCGACCGAGCTTCGCCAGATAGTGCCGGGCCTTTGTAGAGAGCGAACCCAGGTAACGGCGCTGCCCTTCGCGGTGTAGTATGTCGAAAGCCAAGGTGGTCTTGCCCGAACCCGACGGTCCGGTGAGGGCGATCCAGGTGCCCAGGGGCAGGTCGAGATCGATGTTCTTCAGGTTGTGGGCGCGTGCGCCGCGGAGGCGGATGGCTGGGGTTGGCATGGGGGCTCCGACCTGGGGCGGTGGAGATAACCCGACCTTAGGGCTCGCAGATCACCGTCACCGCCAGCGGATACGCAAAGCCCACCGTCGCGCACATCTCGTGCGGGAAGCCCAGCGGGCCGTCGGTGTCGTTCTCCCACTCGCAGGTGGTGACCAGTCGTTCGCCGGCCTTCACCTCAAACTCGCCCATCTCGTAGACATTGACGGGCGGGGCGTCGCGGAACTCCACGCTCCACTCGGGGATGTCGTACACACGGTTGGAGACGCCGTCGAGGTCGACGTGGTCGATGGCGTAGGCGCTGCCCCACTCGTGGAGGTGGCCCAACATGGAGAGCAAGGTGAGGTCTTGGTCGAAGGCGCAGTCGACGACCTCGACCGAGTGGCCGATGGGCAGGTTGAGGTCCGTCTGCGTGTGAACCCAGGGGGCCGCGAAGGTGTCGACGGTGTCGATGGCGCCGGTCTGTAAGAATACAGCGTCGTTGACGCGGAT
>JAACDH010000027.1 GCA_009936995.1 Rhodobacterales bacterium | reverse complement strand
GTCGGCCTTGAGCTTCCGGACTGCGAGAAACTCCAGGATACGCTTCTTGACCTTGTCGAGGCCGTAGTGATCCTCGTTGAGGATGCGCTCGGCTTCGTTGACATCGAGACGATCCTTCGAGCTAACCGACCAGGGCAGCTCGCAGAGCCAATCGATGTAGGTGCGGCTGACCGTGTATTCCGCGGCACCTGGGCTCATTCGCGCCATACGCTTGAGCTCTTTGAAGGCCTCTTCTTCGACTTCTTTAGGCATCTTGGCGCGCTTGACGGACCGTTTGACCTCCTCGAACTCTTCTTGGCGTTCGTCGACTTCGCCGAGCTCCTTTTGAATGGCCTTGAGCTGCTCGCGGAGGAAGTACTCGCGCTGCGCCTTGTCCATCTCGCCCTTGACCTCGGTCTGGATCTTGTTGGACAGCTCGAGAACCTGGATCTCCTTGTTGAGGAGCGCGATCACCTTCTCCATCCGGTCGCGGGTTCCGAAGGTCTCGAGGAGATCTTGTTTCTCGTCAGGGGGGATGTTCAAGTTGCTGGCAACGATGTCGGCGAGAACGCCAGGCTCATCGATACTGCGGACCAAGAAGCTAGCCTCGGCGGGGATCTGGGGAGAGAGGTCGATGATCTTCTGTGCGAGCTCGCGGAGCTGACCCATGAGGGCCTCGGCGTCGCGCCCGGCCTCGCCAGGGGTGTACGTCTCGAGGGTGGCTGCCAAGTGGCCTTCGGTGTCGCTCCAGGAGCTGACCTTGGCGCGGGCCAGACCCTGAATGATCACGTTGAGCTTGTTGCCCGGAACCTTGACCATCTTGAGGATCTTCACCACAGTGCCGACTTGGTACAGATCGGAGGGGTCGGGATTTTCGGTCTTGGGATCACGCTGAGCGAAGATTCCCAGGTACTTCTCTTCAGTCGCCAAAGCACGTTCAACGGCCTCTACAGACTTCGACCGACCGACGTTAATCGGGAAAGCCAAGACCGGAAAAATGACGGTATTACGAATTGCAAGAACCGGAATCTCAAGCGTAGACGGGAGATCGGGTGTTGACGTGTCGGACGGATTGTCGAAGGACATGGGCTCCTCGGGATGGCTAGAGTTCGGCGCACAGGCGCTCCGATTTAGCCAAAGCGTACCCGCATCCGAACCCGCGACAAGGGGTAGGATCGAAAATGCACGCTAATGCGGGGTTCTCGTCTTGGTTACGTCATCGTTAGGATCGGTGGGACGATCGCGAGAGCTCGTTTGGAGCGCCACATAGCGCAGAAAAGCCCAGCCAAGAATAATCCCACAGGCCAGCAGGACCGCCTTCATCTCGCCGAATCCGAAATAAAATCCTGGGGACATAGGGTCCATCCTTAGGCGCCCTTTTTCGATACCAGAAGTTTTTGAAGGCGCCACACCAGCCCCACATCGCCTTCGACGTCGAGGCGACCCTCCATAAAGCCTTCACGCGCTCCTAAATCGCCGTTGACCAAGGCGATAAAATCGGTAACCGCGCAAGCCAACCGACAGTCTGGACGACTTACCGCGCGGCGCGAAACGGCCACCGAACCTTCCTCATCGCGAACGACCGACCAGACGCCGCCGCCCTCGCCGCTGAGCTGGAAGGTGATGGACACCCCGTCCGGGAGCGCGGCGTACAGCCCGAGCCCGCTGTGTGCGGATTCGAAGAATGCGTCAAGACCAATGCCGTTCGCTTGCACGCGCCCTCCACCTAGCCGAACCTACTCCTCCCTTTTCCAATACGCCACTCCCACATGGGGTTCCGAAGCGATAGGATTCTTGTATGCGAATGCCCAAGCCCATCTTCGTCCTCTCTGACGGAACCGGCGACACAGCCGAAAAAGTCGTTCGAGCTGGACTTCAGCAGTTTGAGGGTCACCTTGTTCACGTCCGCACGCACGGCCACGTCACCCAACCAGAACAGCTGCGGAAATGGTTCCACCTCGCGGTGCGACAAGACGCCCTCGTGGTAACAACGCTGGTCGAAAAGTCGATGCGCAAGGCGGCCAAGCTGCTCTCGAAGGAGCATGGCGTTCGCCACATTGACCTGATCGGACACCTGCTGGGCAAGCTCGAAGGCTTCCTCGACGAAAAGGCGGTGGGGGTTCCCGGCCTTATGTACCAGGCGAACGATCGCTATTTCCGACGCATCGAAGCCGTCGAGTACACCGTGAAAGCAGACGATGGCAAAGAGCCACGAATGATCCTGGAGGCGGACATCGTCTTGGTCGGCGTCTCCCGCACCTCAAAAACGCCCCTCTCCACCTACCTGGCCCACAAAGGTTTCAAAGTAGCAAACGTCCCTTTAGTGCTCGACCACCCCATCCCACCCTTGTTGCATCAAGTCGAAGCGGAGCGCGTGTTCGGGTTGGTCATCGACCCCGACGTGCTGCAGACCATTCGCCAGTCTCGACTACGCACCATGGGAATGGGCAAGATCAACTACGACGACCTCGACTACATCCTCGCCGAACTTGAGTACGCGGAAGAGCTGTTCCGCGCAAACCCCATCTGGCCGGTGATCGACGTGACCAACAAGGCCATCGAAGAGACCGCTGCTGCGATTCTCGGGGTAATGCAGGAGCGGGGCTTGGTGGGTCCCGTGGGCGAAGTCTCACAGTTAAGAAGCTGACCCCCGTGTTACACTCGCGCCTGAAAAGCCACGGAAGTCTGCTTTGATCGGCACCAGCCTGGATAAATACGAGGTCTTACAGAAGGTCGGCGAAGGCGGCATGGCTACGGTCTACCGCGGTCGGCATTCGACGCTCAAACGCGATGTAGCAATCAAGGTTCTGCATCCGCACCTCAGCTCTTCGCCGCGGAATCGCAAACGCTTCGCACGTGAGGCGCGCGCGATCGAGCACCTGCGCCATCCAAATATTCTTGAGATATTTGACTATTCTGGCCTCGACGCATCGGAGTGCTACATCATCACCGAGTTCGTCAAGGGCGACACGCTCTCCGATCTCATCCGCGCTCGAGGTCACCTCCCCTCTGAAGTCGTGACCATCCTTGGACTCGACCTCTCTAAGGCACTCAGCTACGCCCATCGTGGCGGTATCCTTCATCGCGATCTCAAACCTGACAACGTGATGCTTCGGGTCGATGGCGTGGTGAAGCTGATGGACTTTGGCATCGCCCGATTCCTCGATGAGTCGCAGGTGACGATGACGGGCGCTTTGGTTGGCTCGCCGGCCTTCATGAGCCCAGAGCAGGCGAAGGAGATGCCGCTAGACCAACGCTCCGATCTGTTCGCGCTCGGCACGTTGATGTTTTTTCTGGCCACAGGAACCCTGCCCTTTTCGGGGTCAAACGCCAGTCTAATCCTGAAAAATGTGATCGAGTCGAACCGGCCGTCGGTCGCCGAACTTGCGCCGAAAATGTCCGCCGCTCTTGCCGACGTCATCGAACGCTTGATGGCCACAAATCCCGACGAACGCTTCAACACGGCCTCCGAGGTCGAAGAGGCACTGTTACCGGTCTTGGCCGAAAGCAACGTCGATCCCGACGACAACCGCTGGTGCTTGTGGGCCTTCATCGAAGCCCCCGACCTCTACGAGGTCCGCCTCGAAGAACACCTGTCACAGGTCTTGCTGTTCCGGGGAAAAGAGCGCCTGGCTGCCGGAGACCACCTCTCTGCACTGCGGCTCTTCAACCGGCTGCTGGCCATGGACGAAGACAACGAGGAAATACTTGCCCTCGTTCAAGGCCTCCACGTCGAGCCCGCACGATCCGTCGGAAGCCGTCCGCTCATGGCATTGGTAGCCGTGCTCTTCGTGCTGGGTAGCGTTGGCTACGCCTGGGTGGTCTCTGAACGCTCCCACGAGCAAGCGGCCACTCCAAAGGAGACGCCCCTCGCTACCAACCCATTGCCCGTTCAAGCGGCGCCCGCGCCGGCCTCGGTAATAGAGCCTGCTGAACAACCGATAATTGCTGGAGAACCAGCAATTCCGGTCGCCCCCCCGTCGCTTACGCCTCGTCCACGCCCCCCGCCGCGCAATCCATCGCCCGTGTTCACGGTGAGCCCTCCCCAGCCAGAGACGTCGCCAAAGGACGACCCGGGCTCGTTGGTCTTACGAAACACCAACGAGCTGATCGGGCGGATTCGCATTGACGGTAAAGACGTCGGAAACACCCGAAATACTAGCCCATTTGCGCTGCCGCCTGGTGTTCACCAAGTCGAAGTGCACTCACCGCGGATCATCACAAAGGCGTTCGAAGTCACCGTGCACCCCGGAGAGGAGCTCTTCAAACAGCTCGACCTTCAGCCCAGGCCCGCTCAAGTGGTCTTTGACGCCAACGACTACGGCGCCAGCTGCGTGGTTTGGGTCAATGAGATGACCGTCGGTGCTCTCGGTGACATTGGATACGAAACGGAAATCCTTCGACCGAACGAGAAACATCAGGTCGAAGTCCGTTGCGAAGGGCTCCCTGCCAAGCTGCACTCCTACGACACGCTCGTTGGAAAAGAGAATTTCCCAGCGCCTTAGGGCCCCCGATGGCACGTCGTTAGGCTATCGTTCAGTTCAATGTTCTCCACTCGGTCCATCCCCAATAAGACGAGCCCCTACCGCCAAGCGACACCGCTGTCGCGGTGTGGCAGGGCGCCCACCCATGACGTATTCCTGAAATGCGCTGGTCGTGCGCTTGTCAGGCCATGGCACGTAGCTTGCATATATTTTGTGCAGAGCTGCCTGTACATCGCGCCGATCCGGAGGCCTGACGTGAATCAACACCCAGACATCACCCGTCCAATCGGAAGCGACACCCTGTTGCCGCTCCGAATTCTTGGAACACACACCGTGCTCACCGTCGTCGCCAACGATCCCGAAGACGAGGTTCTCACCTTCGTGTGGGATGTACCGCGCGCGAACGATCTTCTCGACGTCAACGAGTTCCAGTCGGGTGCTGGAGACTGGATCAGCACGCTGCGTATTCCGAGCGAGTGGGTTCAGGAGGACGATCTGGTCCGCTGCT
>JAACDH010000026.1 GCA_009936995.1 Rhodobacterales bacterium | reverse complement strand
TGCGTTGTCGCTGACATTGATCGCGCCATTGACAGCATCCACGGCACGGGTATCGACCCAACTAAGACTGTCGTTTCCGACCAGCGTAAACGAACCATCAACCAGGAAAACCTGGTCGAACTCAATACTCGTCAACCCCGGGTTGTCTTGGACATCTACCGGTCCGGCGATGGTCCGTAGATCGTGAATGTCGATATCGCCGGCTGCGCGCTGGACTACGAGCCCGACTCCTGGTTTGAAGAGCTCGCTTAGGGCCGGCGCATAGAGCGACTTCAGCGCTGGATGGTCGACGACCGTAAGAGAACCCGCACGGGTGAGCTTGGGCAAGCGGATGTCTTGAGGAAGCTGCGCAGCGACCGTCTCGTCTGTGTGGAGCGCGGTGATCTCGATGGCCCCGGTAATGGTCTGAAGCTCGGCGAAGTTGAGCTCATCTCCGACCGCGCCCTGAAGCATGAACTGACCATCGACCTCGCAGATACAGTCTGCTATTCCGCTAACATCGCCGCCATCCCGGACGAACAGGCCTCCGCCAATGCTGTTGTACTGGTCGCACCAGTTGTCGGGTAAAGACTCGCCTTCGACCAACAGAACACTGCCGAAATACCACTTCTGCGTATCGCACAGGCCGACAGGTTCGGGCTCGCCTTGGGCGCCGCACGAGACCCACTCGCGGAGAAGCGCGCGTTCTTCATCCGTGATCCCACCCGCTGGGGGCATGGTCGAGCCGTCCAGGCCACCTGCCACACGATCGATGGCCGCGGCGTTGGCGAAGGCACCCTGATACGTGTCGAAATCGATGCCCGTAGGCGCACCGGATCGGTCGGAGCCCTCGAACTGACTCGTGTGGCAACCCACACACCACTGAACCAAGATGGGCTCGGCAACGGTGGCGAACTGCGGGGCATCTTCACAGCTGTCCGGGGTGGGGACGCTTGGCTCGACTTGAATGGGCTTAGCGCCAAGCCATGATACCTGGTCACAGCCGACGATGACCAACAGACTGACCAAGGTGATCGGGCGCATTAGCCTGCCTGGTACGGAGAATAGGGAACCACTTTGGGGAAGAATGGCTCGGGGTCTACGCCCATGGCCTGCACAATCCCGGCGGCGAAGTTGTCATACTTACACCGCTCACCGGCCGAATCCACTGCTCCGGTCGCGAAGTCGACATCGAGCGATTCGGCGATTTGGTTTGTTCCGCCGAATACCCGACCAGGCTTGAAGCCGGAGCCCATAAGAATGGATGAGCAATGAGGCCAGTGGTCTTTGCCCATGGAGCTGTTTAGCAGTGGTGTACGTGTCATTTCGGAGGTGACCAACACCAAGGTGCTGTCGATCATTGGCTGACCGGTGCTGTCGAGGGTGGTCTTGAGCAGCTCGTTTAGGTAGCTAAGGTGGGCAAACGTGCTGTCTTGCTTACCACCCTGCCCAATGTTGCTCACGTGGGTGTCCCACTCAAGGCGCGTCTCCACCATAGCGGCGTGGCAGAGGCCGTTTGCCAACAACCCCGTTGCCAGATCCATTTGAGTAGCAAAGTCCATTTGCTTACCCGGCTCGATGATCTCGAGCAGCGAACCACTCTCGCGCTGGAACTGCAACCCACGCCGCATCGACTCGATACGGGCGTCGAGGAGGTGGTCGTTCTTACCGCCATCTCCGCGAGCTTCACGGTACTGGCTGTTTCGCCGCCGTAAGATCTGCTGAATGGCGTCCTCATCGGCATCACCAGGTACAAACCTCGGATACGGGGCCTCCCCAGCAGGAGCAGCAAACGAGCGATACGGATCGATGAGCGCCCCCATCTGCGCCCGAGCACCCATTTGGCCACTGCTCGCAGCCAAGTAGCCAGTGTATGACATGCTGGACAGATCGATAGAACCCAGCGGAGTTGACTCTCCCAGCACACTGCCGATGATGGCGTGTAAATCAGGGTTGGAGCCGAGGGTTGTACCGGTCAACGTACGAGGACGAGCGGTCTCGTGGGCCAGCGCGCCGTTCCAGGTGCCGCGAACCAAGCTCACTCGGTTCTCCTCGGCCGCCCAACGCTCGAAAAAGTCGGTGATATAGGGTCGAGTTCCATCGTTGAGCTGGATGTTCATGTCCCGGTACGCTTTGGTGTACTCCACGTCGTCGCCTACGTCGGACGAGAAGTTCCAGGGGCCGTCCACATCATCGGGACTCTTGGGATCGATGGACACCGTGGTGTCCCATCCTCCCTCGATGTACACGAGTATGAAATGCCGGGGCACGTCAGTGGATGCACGAGCACGTGTAGGTAGGCCCAAGGCTAACGATGCAGCACTCCCGGCGAGGATCTGGCGGCGGGTCAGGTCCATAATTGCCTCAGTAGAACAACACGCGAGGATCGCGTAGCAGGGCATGAATGATTAGTTTCCAGGCACCCGCGGTATCGGAATCGCGGGACAGTCGGTCTTGGTAGAGCGCCCAGTATTCATTGATGGATTCGTCGTCCGCCACAACGGCCAACCCCAGCATCTGCCAGTGAAGCGAAACGAGCTGGTCGCGCACCATGGCCTCGCTCCAATCGGAGCCATCGAGCTTGGTGAGCAACCGTCGCTCGGAGACCACGAGGCTTAGGTCGCTGTCCACCACGAAGGCTGCATCCTCGGCGGCGAAGCGACCCATAACGATCTCTTTCGTGGGCGTGGGCGAGTGGACCGGAGACGTGACCAAGTATCCGTCGATACCACCAGCCATTGACCGGAATCCGAACACGTCGGATTGGGCCAAGTTGACCGGGCCCCAACATTGGCTGCCCTTAAAGTCGTTGTAGTTAACGGCGCAGTCGGGTTCATCAGCCACAGCCATCCACCGGAACCCGGTGAGGTCGTACACCAAACGGTCGTACTGCTCTGGCCGAATCACCTGCACGCCCACCGTTTCTTCGTCGGGCGCGAACTTTATCGCAAACTCGCTGGACAGGACGATACTACGGGCTAGCGCCTTGGCCGAATAGCCGCTTTCAATGAACACATCGCGGTGCTCGCTAGCCAACTCGTAGGCAACGGCCATCTTGTCTGTCTGGGTAAAATATCCCGTGAAGCTGCGTGCCGCGCACATGGCGAATCGCGGGTCTTCTGCGATATTAGCGCCCAAGGTCTGAAGGTCGTGGCTGGGCGAGCCATAATAGCTCGGGGGCCGAATATTCCACGCTTCCCAGTCGTCTTCGTGGGCCGGAAGGTAGTTCTCGAGGGGGTAGCAATATTGGCCCCAGGTGTAGTTGATTTCGGGCAGCGGGGACGGATGTTGTGGATCTTGCCAGTCGATGCAGCCATTCCGAAAAGCATCCACGATGTGGTTGCCCTTGAGCATGAGCTTGAAGCCCCACAAATGGGACGCAAGCGGGTCCATCGTTTGGTGGCAGGACACGCACTCCGGAACCACCAGCGCGGCGTTGGCGACCGCGAACTCGTCGGCGATGTTGACGCCGTTGATGAGGGCGATATCGCGCCCCGAATAGTTATCGCAGAGGAAGACATCGGCCAAAAAATTGGCCCGCAAACGATTGAAATTGCTGCCCGCTGACACATGGCGACGCCAAATCTCAGAGTCGGACAACAAACCGCCCGCAGGACGCCCGTCGGCCCACCAGGATTTCTGCCACTCGGGACCGTCTTCGTCGAACGGAAGGCCGTACACCGTAGACAGGGTCTTGTTGGTCCACATCCAGTCGGCCGTGACCAAGGTCGTCAGCGGAAGATCTTCGTCGACGATTTGTTGGACGAGTTTGAGCGGAGATTCGCTGGTGGCTTTGTATATGGACTCGACGTACTGCGTATCGGCCATGGTGCCCATCAGCGGCATCTGCGCCTGGACATCTGTGCGCATCATCAGCACCTCGGCGTACACATCGCCAATCGTGGTGCTGAACTCCGGCGACGCGAGATACGTCTCGATGATGTCCTCGTACGCGGTGGGGTCGGCGACCACGGCATCCATGTCGGCCACTGAAGGCCGAACGCCGCGCAGTACAATGGACGCGCGAATGAGTCGGTCGACAGGGTCTAACGACTCGACAACCGGGTCGACAGCTGGACCGGCCGCATCGGACACCGGGGAATTGGCGCAGCCCCCTAAACCCACCAGTATGGCGATGACGGTTACGATCGTATTTTCCTCAGCTCGGCAGTCCAAGATAACATGCAGTTTTGCCGTCCACAAGAAAAACATGGGTCTCCCCATGGGTGATTTCATTACCCGCTACACCCCGGATTAGGGCAAATTAGCCCATGAAATCGTCGGTCGTTACTCGTACATCAAGGATGATTTCAAGTCGTAGAGATCACTGATATAGGTCGCCCGACCGTATTTCACGTCGCTGAGCGTGGACCTCCACACGACCGTGCCATCTTGTTGGATTTCCATCATCTCGCCAATGGGTGAGCTGACGATGAACACGTTTCCGTTGTTCAATTTTCTGGCGTCTGAAAGAAAGTCCATGTAGCGACCATCCGTGAACGACCACACCTCTTCGATGGTCATTGCCTGCTCGTCGTAGGCGTATTCGGAGATCTTGGAGACCTTTGGAGAGTAGTGTTGGCCATTGTCGTAGTACATGAAGCCGCCATCCCACATATGAGACATGTGGCCGTGGCTCCACAGCTGAGGCAAGGCGGTGCCAATGAAGGCCGGTGTGCCATCCGTCTTCGCAAAGTCGCCGAACTCACCGCCCATCTGCCAGATGATATTGCCGGTACTTCGATCGAATTTCACCAATGAATCGAGGTACCGCGGCGCCACTATGTAGGTGTCGTCGTTGGCGTCGTACATCAGTGAGTTGGAGTGGGTCCATTCATCGTCGCCTTCGAGGCCCCAATGGTCGGTCGTTCCCTCGGCGTGTTCACAGGGGATGTAGAAGGGCACCAGATAGTCATCGAAGAACGAGAAGATCGTGGTGCCGTCATTTTCGGACCCCATTTCGTTCTCGATGATACTGTCAGTGAGTACCATGCGTGGGTTGCCCAAATCGCGAATTTCGTGGCTTAGGAAGCCCACAGTCCCATCGGCATGTTCGATGAAGTCGTGATGCGCGAACGGCGCGTTCATCTCGGTAAGCGTCTCTCCGTCAAGGCTCATGCGCTTGATGCGGCCCTTGTCCTCTTGTTTTGGACGGTCCCACTCGGCCCAGATGAGCGCTGTACCATCGGCGGAGACCTTGGGGTTGTTGATGGTGAGGTCGTTGGCCGCCTCCATAAACCACACCACGTCACCCTCGCGGTCAATGATCAACAACATGGAGTTGCCTTGGGATGGGAACCTGAGCATCGCTACCGCAAAGTAGGCATCTTTGGAGTGCACTAATTCGGGGTCGTACTCAGTGATGACCACGTCGTTGAGGCTTGTGGGGCCAATGGGGGTCACAGCGACCACATCGCTGACCAGCTGCGTGCCATCATCTAGCTCGGTGACCGCCCGAAGGTCGTACTCGTGGCCAGCCTTCAGACCCAACACGGCGACCCGGTGTTCGGCGGCAGAGGCATCGATGGGCGTGCGCTTTGCGAGGTCGCCCAAGCCGTATTCGACCCAACCGGCGCCGGCGGCATCTGTGCTCCACTCGACCCAAACCACAGTGGACACCACCTCGCTCAGGCTGACGTCGAGAGCGTTGAGCTGCCCCACACCAGTGGTCGTACTCGTGATGCTCGTGCCGGTTTCGTTCGGTGTTTTTCCCTGACAGCCCAACGGGGACATCGCGATAGAAACCACGGCGATCAATCCACCCAATTGGAACGTTGCAGACGCACTCTGCCTGATCCAGGCAAAGACCAAGGGAGGCACTCTCAACGTAGGTAAACGGACCATCACCACCTCTTCGGACCCTGACTTAACTCGGGCGCACAACGAGGACAAGAAGCATTAGAGCCACCCCCAAGCCAGTCTACAGGCTCTCGAGCGTTTGGGGAGCGAAAGTGGGACTTGGGCGGCCGCGATGCTAAGGCCGGCCGCGAGGCCTGTCTTGCGAAAGCGAAGTTTGCTCGGTCAGCCTGTCAGGCCACCCCGTGGCGTCACCGGGTGCGAAAACAGGGCGGCGCACCGACCCAGCGGTAGCTGGGCGGCTCAGGCAAAATACGTCGGGGCAATGGCGGCCCTCGGCCTTGCGGTTCGCGGAGCGTTCGTCGCTGTCGAGGGGCGTTGATGCATGGCTCGGTTCCAACCCAGATCTCCCCGTCCCCAGTTCGCATCAGACTCGAATGGCCACCGATTCGGGTTTTCCGAGCTCTGTCATCCGATTGGGCATACTGACCGCGAACATCGCCTCCGTTGTTTGCCTTCCAGCCGTTTTCGCCCGCAGCCTGTCCCCGATGATGTATCTGTATCCATGCTTTCCTTACGCTATTGGCGGCGACCTACCTCTGTGATTGCTCCAGCGCCTCGTCCCGTTGGCGCCACGCCCCTTCGGCCCAAGCATCGACGACAGCTGTGGACTGGGACGGGAGCACGACCTTCAAGTCAGGAGAGCCGACCGCGCTCACGGCCTCGTACAGCGCTCTCGAATCGTAGCCCCCGTCCGCCGTGAAGCGTTCGATGATGGCGCCGAGCCCAATGACGATCTCCGTGCCGGTAGCGGCGTCATCGGAGGTGCTCCCAGTCAGCCTCGATGCCACGATGAACCCATCACCATCAATCGCTACGGCCACAAGGAGGCGCATTCCAAGCTTTGACCGCGGCCTCGTCGAGCCAGATCGTGAGGTCACCCCGCTGGCGAAGAGACTTCTCATACCCAGCCCAGTTCATCACACAGTACTTCATCTTGTACCGCGGAGTAACCGTGCTCTTTGTTCTGGCCGCCATCTCTTTCCCCCGACTTCCATATCGACAACACGGTGTGCACACCCCGGCCGGGGTCGAACCGAGCCGTGCACCAGCGCCCTGTTTCGCTGCCCCTCCGGCCTTCAACTTGTCTCTCTGCGCAGCCCGAGCCCGATGAATCCGCGACAGCACCGTTCTCCGCGGCGGACCAAAGTAGTCGGCCAGCTCGGGGGTAGTCCACTCCTCGACAATGTACAGATTGCGCAGCTCTGGGGTCAGGTGTCGCTCCCCGATCGAAGCCCTGGAATCTCGATGTACAACGCACAAACGGCCTACGCCACGCTCCCATTCTTCTTGTTCATGGGGCTCACCGTGCTGTCGAACACCGCGTGCGGCGGCAAAGACGACGCCGACGACTCTGCCACCACGCTGCTCACCTCGGCCACTACCACCAGCACGACCACAGGCACCACGCAGACAACGGGCACCTCAACCGGCACAACCTCCACCACAACCAACCCGCTGTGTGCGAACGGTCCTCTGGCGGAGCCCATCCCGAGCTGCGCCCCTCCGGTTCCTGCCAGCACCGGCGACTTCGGCCAAGACTGCGTCGACCGCATCAACCAGTTCCGCTGGGAATGTCAGTGCCTGCCGCCCCTCGCCCGCTGGACGGAAGCCGAGGATTGCACCGACCAACAATCCGCTGACGACCAGGCCGTGAACGGCGCCCACGCGAACTTCGGCGCCTGTGGCGAGAGCGCGCAAAACACATGTCCAAATTGGTCCAACGACGAGCAAGTCATCGACGGCTGCCTACAGATGATGTGGGACGAAGGCCCGTGCGAGCCCTTCATAGAGCATGGCCACTACATCAACATGTCGTCCCTCTCCTACAGCAAAGTGGCGTGCGGCCAATCGGACAGCGGCGGGCTGTGGTCGAACCAGAACTTCGCGCCCTAGACCGAAACGGATCAGCGACAGCGCGATAGTCGCTTGCATGGCCCATCCACCTGCCAACGCCATTCGATTCGCCGTGCTCGGGCTGTTCTTTCTGTCCGGCATCAGCGGGCTGATCGACCAGGTAATCTGGGTCCGACACATCTCACTGGCGTTCGGAAGTACGGTCCAGTCGGCGGCCCTGGTGACCAGCATCTTCCTGGGAGGGCTGGGCGTGGGCGCGCTGCTCGCCGGCAAGTGGGCAGACAATCAGACCGCCTCAGCGGCCCTGAAGGCCTACGCCGTCAGTGAATTCGCGATCGCCGTCCTGGGCGTGTTCCTCGCCTTCGCCCTGCCCTGGCTGGCCCACAGCGGCGGCTGGAGCGTCGACTACACGGTGGCGTCGAATGGTTGGTACACTATCGGGCCTACCACAATCCTTCTAAGAGCGCTGCTGGTCGCCGTGTTGTTGGGACCCAGCGCGCTGTTGATGGGCGCTACCCTCACCCTGTTGATTCGTTCCGTCGTGGACGTCGGGGAGGCCGGCTGGTGGATCGGCTGGTTGTACGGTCTTAATACCCTGGGAGCGGCACTGGGAGCCCTGTCCACGGACCTGTGGCTTGTGCCCTCCCTCGGACTCCGTGGAACCCTCTTTGCGGCCGCCAGCCTCAACATCCTCGTGGCCATGGGCGCCTCCATTTTACCCATCCAAGGTCAGCGAGTCGCCTCCCCGGTCGAAGCCAACGGCAACGCTCGACGGGTCGCTCTCGCCCTCTTCCTGGCCGGATTCGCGGCCATGGGCGTGGAGATGGCCTGGTTCCGCTTCCTCGGCGGCGCCCTGGGCCCCTATCGCACGGTGTTCTCCACCCTGCTCGCGGTGATGTTGGTCGGCCTGTTCATCGGCGCCATCAGCGCTGGCGCACTGGTGAGCCGATTCGGGCGAGCGGGCGCCTGGTTCTCGGTCTTCCAGGTGGCGTTCGCGGCCCTCACCCTCTGGGCCTTCGCCACGTTCGACCCCGAAGATTTGGTGCGAAGCCAACTCTCGATTGCACCACAGCTCGCCCAAGCCAGCCTTCCCGGCGCCCGCCGGCTGCTCCTCCACGTCAACGGAGGGGTGGTGGCAGGCTTGATCTTCCTCCCTTCCATCGCCATGGGCGCCAGCTTCCCCCTGGGTAATGCCATGGTTCAGTCCGCAGAGTCGAGCCTGGGTACCCAAGCCGGCTGGCTGTATCTGGCCACCACCCTGGGCAACGTGCTCGGCGCGCTGACGGTAGGATTTCTATGGCTCCCCACCCTTGGTATCCAGAGCTCGGTGCTGGCTCTGGGACTAATCGCCACCATCGCCCCTCTCTGCCTGGGCCGCTCGGGGCTGGGCGCGCTCACGGGCCTGCTCGCCGTCGGCGCCTTCGCCACCCTGCCCGCCGAACAGCTGCTGTGGGCCACCTTCCCCGCCAACCGGGTAAAAAACGAAGGGGTCCTGGCGATTCACGAGGGTGTGGAGCAGATCTTGGTGATCACCGGCCAACCCCAGGGACCGGCCCGTTTGTGGACCGGCGGCCACCCAATGACCAGCACCTCTCCCCACGCCCAGCGCTACATGCGCCTGATGGCCCATGTGCCGCTGTTGATGCAAGACGAGCCAAAATCGGTGGCGGTGATCTGCTTTGGCGTCGGCAACACCTTGTCGGCGGCGGCGCTGCACCCGTCGGTCGAGTCCCTACACGCCGTCGACCTCTCCGCCGACATCTTGGAACAAGGCCATTGGTTCGAGCACGCCAACCACGGCATCCTCGACGACCCCAGGCTGCGGGTTCACGTGAACGATGGCCGCCACCATCTACGCAGCCAGCCAAACACCTACGACCTGATCACCCTGGAGCCGCCGCCCATCGCCCACGCCGGCGTGTCCGCCCTCTACAGCGTTGAGTTCTACGAAACCGCCCGGTCCCGACTGGCTCCAGACGGCCTCCTGACCCAGTGGTTGCCAGCCTACCAAGTCTCCGAGGACACCGTCCGTCAGATGACCACGGCCTTCGCCCAGGTGTTCCCCGAAAACGCCATTCTCGTTGCCTCGGGTCGGGAATTTGTGTTGGTCGGAAGCACCGGTGCCGCCTTCGCGCTGGCGGACGTCAACCGACGCATCGCCGAACGCCCGGAGGTCTCGCGAGATCTCGCCGCGATCGGCGCCCCAAACGCGACCGAGCTAGCGGCCATGTATGCCGGAACCCTCGTCCCCCTCGACGTCGCCGCGCTCACCGACGACCGGCCCTCACCCGAGTACAGCCAGGTGTCCGATGTGATGGAAACTCAACTTCCACAAGAGATATTCGACGTGACTACTCTGGCATCCTGGTGCGTAGACTGCCCCGACGACCCGCACCTTCAGAGCATCCTCCGCCTCACCGGTCCTTTGTACCAAACCGCCGATTTCCTGGGGTACTCCAACCTGCTCAACCCGGCTCGCACCTCGTCCTTCGACTGGTCCGGCGAGGGCGAAGACGTCGACATCGTGACCCGCTCGACGACACTCCAGCGCCTGCTCTTCGCCCCAGCCGCGCTGCTGGAGCGGGCCATGGTGTTGCGTCAATCAGGAGACCAGGTACTGGCCTGGCGAACCTTAGATGCCGCCGTCCGGCAGGCGCCGTCGAACCCGCAGATTCAAGACGTACGAGCCGCCTGGCAAAACGAATAATCGGACGTCTTGGCGAGCTTGACCGCTCTGCCCACAAACACAGACCTGTCGGAGCGCGAGACCCAGCCCTCGAATCGACGATGACGCGCTGCTGGAGAACAGACGACCCTACGCGACGGCTCGGCTGCCGTTGGGAAAGGCATGGCGGTACATCACTACCTGCCAGGCCACGACCACCGGAAATATACATACCAAACCGATAATAGTGATCTCCAGTACCAGGAACACCGGAATCAACAATAGCCAACCTTGAACGTGCCAACCGGGGTTCTCTTTGACGTGCTCGAACGCCCGGGTGAGCGAATCGGTGAGCCCCACCTCGGGCTCAAAGACGTGGATACTCATCGCCAAGGTGGTGACCATGACTGCGATCAGTCCGGGGAGATAGAACAATAAGAAGCCACACATAATGACCAGCTGACTCACTAGGTAGAGGCCGATGACTCGCTCAAAATCAACGTTCATGGTGTTGAACAGGCTGCCCACGCCCGCCGCGTCGCCGCCGTCCATTTGGGTCCGCAGGGCCCGCAGGGCGCTACCACCCAGGAGGGGATAACCGACCGCTGTGAAGACCATGATAATGGCAGCATAGACCATAAATCCTAGACTTCCGCCAATCACCATCACGATCTCATTCTCGAGAATCACGCCAGGGACGATGCCCACTACCAGTGCGGTCGACGCAACGAAGACGAACCCCATTATGAAAGCCATGTAGGCGAAACCCATCGCCACGTACGAGCCCACATTCGCCTGAAAGTCTGCGAAGACATCTTTGGGGATGTCGGTCGCCAACAACGAACGATTCGCAAGGGCGGGGCTGGTGACTGACGCGCCATCGATGTCGGCTTCTGGCGCGTCCCAGACGTCTTTCTGCATGGCTACTCTCCCTAACGGAGGACCGCTATACCCTACGAAGCCCGCCGCTGCCTTTGATGACCCAGGTCACATCGGCTGCGATCCCTTCGCGTTCCCTCGGTCAGCTAACATCCGCCGTTGCCCGTTTATCGATGGGGAATACCACCTCTGGGCGTCCACACGAGGTGTCCTTGTTCCACGAAGCGCAGGTCGAGTACAAACCCCTCCGCACGCAAACCACGGGCGCTGGCTACGAACTCTGACGCGGGGCCAAGTCCAGTTTTTCCACGCACAAAAGAGGCCTGCCAAGCAGAGAAGAACGCATGCAGCGCGCCACCCTTACCGACCTGATCTCTAAGGTCTCGGGGCAGTCGATCTCGAAACAACATCGGCGCAAATCCCCGCAGAAAACAACCGCTGAACCACAGCCCTTCGCGGACCAAGCCGCCCTCGGCTCTCCGAATCAAATGGGCGACCAGCGCGTCGCCGGCTCTGTCGCTGGAGCCTTCGACGAGCAATCCCCCAACCCGTAACGCCCGCGCCATCTCGCGATGGGCTTGGTCCACCTGATCCACGCGATACTGGCGCAGTACATTTAGCGCGCGAATCAAGCTGGGCGACCGCGCCACTACGTCGGAAACATCGAAACCCGCGGTCGCAAAGCTCAGCCCAGGCCGGGTGGCCATTTGGGCGGTCAGTACCCGCTCGGAATCAATGTCGGTGCCCAACAAGTGCACACCTGAATGAGTCGTTTTCAGAGACTCAAACCACTCCACGGTGGTGTCTGGATTCGCACCTATGCCAAGGTCGACCACCCACGCATTGGCCTTAAGGGACACCGGCTGCGCCAGCTCAATCCACTCATCCAGACGCCGAAGCCGGCCGGGGCGAGTCTTGCCTCTTGTGATGCGATTCATGAGGTCTCTTTAGACCGTTGCCCCCATGCACGACAAGATCCCCGCTCCGATTCTCGGCCTATCAACGAGCCTGGGCCCCACTGGACCACACATGTACTATCATCCGAGACGCAATGGACTGGGCCACCTCACTACATCACCTCCCCTCTCGGTTAGCCGTGTGCGACCGCAAGGGGCGGGTTTTATTAAGAACGGGTAATATTCCTGGCGTCACCGCCGGGAAATCCATCCTAAAGTTGGCCGCAAAGTCGGATTTGGTCATGTTGGGGCGGGCGGCAAAGCGGGCGCTGCACACCAACACGCCGCAGACGATCTCCCGGCTCCTTTCCACCGACGAGCGCTGCCTCAAAGTGATGTTCATACCGTTCTCGCCAAGCGGCGGACTGCCTGACCACCTCTTGGTGCAGATCAACGAGGCCGAGACGGATCCGTCGGCTTCCCAACCGCAAAACGGCGCTACCGAACCACTAATCGTACCTGCGAACACGCCGCTAAATTCCGAAGTGCCCCAGCCCAGTCAAGCCGCCGCAGATAGCAATGCGGCCACGTCGTCGGCCGAATCCGCCGACCAAGGGGAGTCCCCGAATGGACTACCCAAATCAGAAGCCGTCGACCCAAAGGTGACCGCGCCACTGCCTACGGGTCGCCCCGTGACGCACGCCGAATCCATCTCGCCCACCGTCGGGACGGCCATGGCGCCAGCGCCACGCATTCCCACAGGGGAAATAGCACCCAGCGCCAAGACACCGCCCACAGGCCCTCTTCGCGAATTCCTTCCGCTGCCCCGATTGGCCGTCGCTCACGACATTATCCTCATCGCTGACCCAAGCCTAATGCCCATCGCCAAGGCACTCGTGGGCGTGCTGACGCCCACGGTGAAAACCAAGGCACTACCGCTGGGCAAGTTCGTCAGTATTTTCGAGGGTCGTGCGGGCGTCAACGCTCCCCCACACGAACTCCAAACACAGCTCGAACCCGCCACCCGTTTGGTCTTCCTCGGGAACAGTAAATACGCCACCTATGTCCGTGATCACAGCCTCCGCGCCGGGCGGACTGGTTCGGCTGGGTGGGCGATTACAGGACACACGGTGCGCTGCTCCACGATCTGGACGCAGGCCATTCCCAAGAAAAACATCGGCGATCTGATCGCCGACGCGCAGTTCGACATCGGCCAAATCTGTTACTTGGCCGTGCCCAAGAAGCGAAATGGACGCCGGCAACCCGTCAACAAAGGGCTGGGGTTGGCGGGGCTTTTCCTCGAAGACCCATCCACCATTGTGACCCACCGCACGCCCCGCGAAGAGGCCCAACACACGCTCATCCTCCTCGCGGTCGCCCGATGGCTAAAAGAGGGCTTCGAAGTGTTCCTCAGGCCTTAGCGGTGCAGGGCCGCGCCCCGCGTTATTCAGCACGCCATGGAACCCTCCGACCCAAGTCTCGCGGATCTTCTGCGAGAAGCTACGTTGCTCCTAGAGTCTCTCATCGACGACCGAGGAGGCCTAGCCGAACTATCTACCGATGAGCGCGTCCGCTTTCTGACCGCCGCCGGTCGAGTAAGTCGCCCCGACAAGACGGAGCGCCGCAAGCTAGACCGCACCATGCGAAAGAAAGTGAAGGTCGAGAAGCGGGTGGCCGACACAGCGCTGCTCAACCAAACCGCGATCCGCAAGATGCGGTCGAACCCAATCTTTCAGACGCCTCGTCGGCAGGTCCGCAATCGCCCGGTCAAAGACACCATCGGCACCGTGAACGACCCGCGCACCTGCTACGTCTGCCACGACAAGTACAGCGAGGTCCACTGGTTCTACGACTCGATGTGCACGCCCTGCGGCGACTACAACTACCTCAAACGGGCCCAGACGGCCGACCTCTCCGGGCGGGTGGCGCTGATCACGGGCTCACGCCTAAAGATTGGCTACCAAGCTGCCATTCTCATGCTCCGTTCGGGTTGCGAAGTGCACTGCACCACCCGCTTCCCCAAAGACGCAGCGCGGCGGTATGGCGCCGAAGCCGACTTCGAACAATGGGGGAGTCGACTCCACATTCACGGCATCGACCTTCGGCACACGCCCAGCGTCGAGGCCCTGTGTACCGCGCTGCTCCACGACCTAGATCGCCTGGACTTCATCACCAACAACGCCTGCCAAACGGTCCGCCGGCCACCCGGTTTCTACAGCCACCTGATGGAAGCCGAGCTCGATACGGCCCAGCTGACCGAGCGCGAGACAGCTCTGGTCACGGCCCATCCCACCCGAGCGCTCACCCAAGGCCTGGGCGACAAGAGCTCAGCGCTGTCCCAACTGAACTTAGTGGCGGGCGACGACGAGGCCGGAAATCACCTGTTCCCCGCGGGAGAACTCGATAAAGACCGTCAGCAAATCGACCTCCGAGAGGTCAACAGCTGGCGCCTGCAGATGCACGAGGTGCCCACCATCGAGCTCCTCGAGGTCCACCTGGTGAACGCGGTGGCCCCCTTCCTGCTCAACGCCCGCCTAAAGCCACTGATGCTCGCGGTGCCCACCGCCGACAAGCATATCGTGAACGTCTCGGCGGTCGAAGGACAGTTTTACCGCACGTTCAAGTCCGACCGGCACCCGCACACGAACATGGCGAAGGCCTCGCTGAACATGATGACTCGCACCTCGGCCGCGGACTACATCAACGACGGCATCCACATGAACAGCGTGGACACAGGCTGGGTGACGGACGAAGACCCGGTGGCCCACGCGGAGCGCAAGAAGACCGAGCATCGCTTCCATCCGCCGCTAGATATCGTAGATGGGGCCGCCCGAATCGTCGACCCGATCCTGCACGGCATCAACACGGGGGAGCACGTCTGGGGGCAGTTCATCAAGGACTACAAGCCGGCCGACTGGTAGCAGAGCGGGCGCTACGGTCCCGGGCGGAGCGGGCCCGTCTCGGACATCGCTCGGGACCATATTTTAAAGCGGCCCTCCGGTAAAGTGGGCGTCTGCGCTAGATCTTTCCTTTCGCCGCCTTCCGCAAGTCGCCATCAATCATCATCCGAACCACACGCGGTAAATGGTTCATCGCGGTGCGGATGAGCGCACTATCCCAGCCAACGACGTTCTCGAACTTGCCTTTTTTAACCCCGCGAAGGAACTGGTTGGCCACCTCGTCGGACGGATAGGTCTTGCTGAACGCGTTGTCGGTCTCCATCTTCATGATGATGGGATGCTTGTCCTCGTTCTCACGGTCGAAGCCGGGGGTCTGGGTGCTGGGGAAGAAGTGCACACTGACGCCCACATCGCGAAGCAGCATCTCTTGACGCAGGGCCTCGGCGAAGCCCCAGATGGCAAACTTTGAGGCCGAGTATCCGCTCCAGCCCCACATGCTCATAAAGCCGAGCATGCTAGACGCTAGGGCGATGTGACCCGACCCCTGCTTCTTGAAGTGTGGGTACAGCGTCTTGGTGACGTTGACGTGGCCGAAGTAGTTGACCTGCATCATCCGGTCCATGGCCTCGAACTCCAGCTCGTCGAGAGGGGCAGTCTCGGCGTATCCAGAGATGCAGCAGAGCAGATCCATGCCGCCGAGCTGCTCGAGGGCGCTGTCACAGCCCGCCTGTACCTGCGCGCGGTCAGTGACGTCCATGGACACAAATCCAAAGGTCTGACCCGGCGTACCCTGGCCACGCATCTCTTCGACCACGGCTGTGAGCGGGTCTTCACGGCGGGCAGCGACCACCACAGCGGCGCCGTCACGAGCCAGCTGAAGGGCGATGGAACGGCCGATTCCCTCTGAACCGCCGACAATAAACACCTTCTTACCCATGAAGTTCTTCACCGACACTCCTCACCGAGGCCAAGAGATGGCCCACGAGCACACTGCTGTTAGCCCGTGGCCGCCCTACGGCAAATATTGGATGTCTAGCTCTTCGTCTTCGACGGTGACTTGAACCCGCACCTCTTCTCCCTCGCGGACGCCGCGCTCCTGGGACCAACAGAGCACCAGCTGACCCCAGTGGTTGGGAGTTCCCGGCAGATTGCTCATGACCAAGTTGTCGTCGTAATCCGCTTCGAACCACACCATTGCACCCGAGATAGGGCCGGCCTCGTTGGCGGTGAGGATGGCGTACATCGACTCGGGTGGCTCTTCATCCGACCCCAGCTCGATGTCGTAGAGCAGCGTAGCCGGCCCAACAGGGTATTCGATATGCGAGAACTGCCGATAAGACTCGTCGGACCGAAGAGCGTCGCGTAGACCGCGAAGATCCAAATCGTACGCGTCGCCCAACGGCCTGAGCTGCTCGTGGGCTAGCTCGACCTCGTGGGCCGAGCTGTAGGGCCGACACAAAGCGCCGTACACCCGCAGTCGTCTGGGCGCCAAAATCCCGCCTTTCACCACCCATGGGGCCACGGCGCGGCTGGCGGAGAGCACACCCTCGAAGAAGGGGTCGCCGTTGAGCAGCTCGGAGAAGGCCAGGTCGACGGGCCTTACTTCGACGTCCTGAACGCGGCCTTCTAGCACTTCGACGATGTGACCCAGCTTGTTGTCCTCGACCATTTGTGCGGCGAGCTCCCACAGCGGCGTGGGCTCGACGGCCCAAACCTTCTTGGCACCGAGCTTGGCCGAAATACACGACAATAGCCCGGTACCACAGCCCACCTCGACCACCCGATTACCCGGGGAATGCCGAGTTAGCAGCGCAATCAACGCCTGGTTACGCTCCGCGTCTGAGAGCAAGCGCGTGTGCTCCCACGGGTCGGCAAATCCGTCCAATTTCACAGCCACCTCCGCAAGTAGACCTATCACAGACCCGACGGGTCGGTTACCGACTGAACAATGCTACACCTCGACGAAGTGATGGGTCAGGACGGTTTTGGCTCCGTCTACGGAGGTCGGATGAAGTCCACCGATGGATGGGTGCGTCCGGAAGCCGGGAAGGTGCGCTCCGATGTTCTGGACGACTCACAGCGAATCTCCGATTTCGCCATGTCGTCCCGCTAATGGAGGTCTTCGAATCCGCTGGCTCCTTTGGCCTCGCAGCCCTGGTCCTTGGGCTGTCGGCTGGGCTCGCCCCAGGACCCATGACCGCCTTGGTGCTGTCGCAGACCTTGGGCCATGGTCCCAAAGAGGGGCTAAAGGTCGCGCTCGTGCCCGTCGTCACCGATGGACCCCTTCTGTTCCTATCCGCCACCGCCATGGGCGCGCTCTCGGGCATGAGCACGCTCCTCGACATCATCGCCTTGTTGGGCGCCGGATTCCTGCTGATGTTGGCCTGGGAGACCTGGCACGCCACCCTTCCGCCATCGCCAGAGCAAGCGGGCCCAGCCAACTCGATTCGGAAAGCCATTCTCACCAACCTTCTCAACCCGCACCCCTACGTGTTCTGGCTCACCATTGGTGGCCCGATGACTCACCGCGCCTACACCCACGGTTGGTTGGCTACCGGGCTCTTCCTCGCAGGGTTTTTCGGAGGTTTATGTGGAAGCAAAGCCGCCTTCGCCATCAGCCTCGCCCTGATTCGCCACAAGATCGACGCCCGAATCTACCAATGGATCATGCGCGGACTGGCAGTACTGCTGGCGGGGTTTGCGCTGGGTTTCCTCAGTAGCATTGAAGCACTCACAAAGGCCTGACGTCGAACCACATCCCCTGGTGGTATCTTCCGCCATGGTCCGACTTCCAACAATACTCCTCGGTTTGTCCCTGCTCGGCGGCTGTGGCACCACGCAATCCCAGCCCGACAGCGCCACCCGGCACCGCCACGCCTCCGCCGAGCACCTGCTCCACGACGACACCGTCTACGCAACCGAGACCTCAGACCAGACAGCACATGCCTGGCTCTTAGCGAACGCACCGGCCTACCACCTCGACGCCGACAACCTGATCTTGCGGTCGCGTCACCAAGGGCAAGTCGGCCACTACTTCCGCTACCAGCAACATCACCAGGGTCACCCGGTATTCGGCGGGCAAGTCGTACTTCATGTGATGGGTTCCCGTGGCAGCTTTCACGTCCAAGACATCAACCTGAACCACCTCCAGATCCACGGTTTCGCGCCGCCTACAGACGCCCTCGACGCCGACCAGGCCGTCCTCTTAGCCAGCGCAGACATCGGCCACCAAGGTGCCACCCGCGTCGAAACCACCGCTGTCCTAGGGCTCTCAGTCGAACACGGCTGGGTCTGGCGGGTACAGCTGGCCTCCAACGCGCCCCTGGGCGACTGGCGAATGTGGATCGACGCCACGTCTGGCGCTGTTTTGGCTCACTCCAACGAGCTGCTCAACGTAGACGGTGATGGCTTTGTCTTCGACCCGAACCCAGTGGCTAGCAGCGGAAATACCGCCCTGGACGACATGGGCGACGCCATCACCGCAGACCTCACCGCCGAGCGGGTGGCGGTGGTTCTGCCCCGACTTGACGGCACCGGAGATCTACGGGGAGACTGGGTGGACGCCCAACCCGACAACGCCAGCCAGCGGGCCAACGAGCCGTCCCTCACCTTCGACTACGAGCGCGACGACACCGCATTCGAAGAGGTGATGGCCTACTTTCACCTTGACCGCGCCCAAGACCGCATCACCAACACCCTAGGTGTGGTGGGTGCAAACGACGGACAGCAGCTGATCGTGGTGGACGGCACCAACCAAGACAACTCCTGGTTCAGTACCTTTGCCAACGACATCACCATGGGAACGGGCGGCGTCGATGATGCTGAGGACGCCGACATCCTGCTCCACGAGTACGGCCATGCCATTCAACACGCCCAGGTGCCCGGATGGGGCGGCGGCGACGAAGGCTCCATGGGCGAGGGCTTCGGCGACTACCTGGCCGCCAGCTTCGCCGACACCTTCACGACTCAACTGGCCGACCGGCTGTGCGTCGGAAACTGGGACGCTGTGTCCTATTCCTCCACCACGCCGCCCTGTCTTCGCCGGGTGGACGAGGTGAAACATTACCCCGAAACCGAGCAAGGCGAAGTCCACGCCGACGGAGAGTTCTGGTCAGCCAGTTTATGGTCCAGCCGCGAAGAAGCCGCCATTGGCGCAGATGTCATGGACACGCTCATCTTCGAGCATCACTTCTTAATGACCGATCGCGAAGACTTCTGGGACGCCAGTGCCTACCTCGCCGTGGCCGACGACAACCTATACGGCGGCGTCCACCGCGATCTCATCCGACGCCAGATGATCGACCACGGCATGTCCCGTGAGCTCAGCCCACCGCCCAACCTCAACGTGCTGCAAACTGAATACGTGGACATTACCCACCCCACCAGCGGCAATGAATACGCCAGCGACCTCGACGACTCGCAGTACTACACCTACCCAGGGGCCCAGGGCCTACGCGTGCATTTCGACGTTCTCGAGACGGAAGAGCACAACAGCTGCATCGACAACATCTGCGACAACATCTACCTGACCAACGGTGATGGCGATTTGTTCCAGGTGCTCGGTGGATTCTTGGGCGACACCATGTCGGTTCAGATCGCCGGCGACACCGTTCGCATCCGCTTGGTCACCGACGAGAGCGTCCGAGAGCTGGGCTACCACGTCGACTACATCGAGATCTTGGGCGCACCTCCACCACTGGAGACCGCAGACACCGCCATCGACCTCCCCACCGGAGACACGGGCGCTCCGATTGTCGACGTTCAGACCGCGGACACCGCCATCGACCTCCCCACCGGAGACACGGGCGCTCCGATCGTCGACGTTCAGACCGCGGAGACCGGAGACACGGGGCTTATCGGCACCGATACCGGTTCTATACATTCCGATACCGGTGTTTCGACTGCCGACACGGGTGCAGCGGGTACAACGGGCACAACGCAGGGGACCACAACAACCACCCCAGGCACCACGACCACGCAAGGCACCACCGAGACGCCGCGCGATGGTCCAGTGAACACCAGCCTCGTCGGCGACGAAACCGACGAAAAACTCGCAGGATGCGGTTGCGATCAAGCGCCGGGCCCTGGGGGTCTATGGCTCGGCGGATTACTAATTCTCGGTCTTCGACGGCGACGTTAATCGCTACTGTAAAGCGATGACCTCGTCGATTCGCTCCGCCTGCTCAGCCATCGCGTTGATGGCATTGTTCACTGCGTAATTGTCGGGCACGTCTAGGCCAATCACCTCGGCATCAACCCAGAACGACTCCATGCGTTCGGTGCCGCCACGCCCATCCTCGAGGACCACAAAAGCGTACTGCTGGTGCACTTTGACGATGTTCGAGTTGAAGGACATCGGTTCGGGGCTGAGGGAGCGGATCACCAGGGCCTCACCCGAATCCGTCTGCACCCAGCGGAACTGATTGACAAACGTGCGGTCGGCCTCGCCGAGCAGCGGAACCTTGACCACTTCACGCAAGGTCTGTTCAAATCGGTCGCAGGCGTGGTTGGCAAAACAGTCGCGATCGGTCTCGTCGAGCACCTCGTAGACCAACACATTGTCGAACAAATCGTCCTTGTGCGAGTGAGCCGTCACTCCAAACACATCGTCCAATCCACTCGTATAGGTGACTGCCCCCAAGGCACCTACGATTCCCTCCACGTCTGCATTCTCGACACCGGCCGCCGCCAGATCAGCGTTGCGTAGCTCCTCTACGCGAACCCCTTCATCCAAGTCTTCGGAGTGGTTGTCGACCAAGGGTCCCAAGTTGGCCACCGCCTCCTCGAGAATCCGCGTATCGTCGTCATCAAAATGCACAAATCCGTACACCACCAAGTCCTCGAGGGACGCGGGCGCATCGGTGACTTTGCAACCGGTCAGGAACAGCAGGGGCAATAGAACCGAGTTCATCGGGGCGCTCACATTAGGAAGAATCTTCGTTTTCGGAGTGTCTGGCGTTGCATCTGCGCCCCAGACAAGCCAAACTTTAGCAGAGATGTTCGTCGAGGTTCCTATGTGGCCTGCTACAAAAAATAGGGCCGGCCTACATCTCCGCGCGGCGCCGGGCTTCGCGAACCACATCGGCCACGGTGTTCGGGACGGTCTTCGTGGCGGCAGCTTTCTGCACCCACTCGGGGATATTCCCACCTGGATTTGAGCACAAATAGTAGACTCCACGGGTATTCTCGGCCGTCTCGGTGAACTTCCAGGCGCCGAAGTTGGGCGTGGGCTCAATCGAGGAGCTGTGGTCGGTCTTCAGGGTCGCCGCGAGCTCCGGGTAGGCGCTTCTCCAGTCGAACTGATCCCACTGAAAGGCCAGCGTGTCGCCGCCCGAGGTGTTGGTGCCGCGGAGCACCCAAAACCGATTTTCAGCCATGGTCCAGCTGGGAACATCGAGATGCTGATAGTAGTCGAATGAGTCACCGTTTCGCGCCAACAAATTGCTAGCGATGAGCTTCTCGGAGGAGAACGACGGCGACGCGGGTATGTCGGTAACCACCTCGAACAGCCTCTTGGCCGGCACGTTGACGTTCAGGGTGCCGCGCAAGCAAGAGGTCCCGTCGATGACTTTCACCTCGATGACCACATCACCGGCGTCTTTGGTGGACGTGGTGCCCACAGAATCCCAGCCGGAGTCCGTATACAACGCCGCGAAATCCGAAGCCTGGGCAGTAGTGAACAGCAGCGCGATGAGCATGAAGACCCCTTCAAGATGAGGATAGCGGTTTGGACGGCGAACCGCTGCCTTGGATTCAGTGAATTCCGCCTCATTTTGTCACAGCTCTTGCGACCTGCGGAGAGGGGCGGTACCTTGACCACCATGATGACACCGCGTCCCCATTCACCGACCGTCCAAACAAGCAGCTGTTGTTGTTGCACTTGTTTGTGGGTCGGAGTGCGCTAGGAATCACGCATCCGCGGCGGGCACGCCGACCCCATCATCTACATAAATACCGCCGATTTGCGTCTTACTATCTAAGTAATTCAGGAGCCCATCATGGCCCACGCACTTCCCATTATTCACGTTCTGTTTGAAAATCCCGACTGGCTTCCGCCGCTGGTGGCTGGCCTTGAGTCCGAGGGGTTCGAGGTCAACCTGGTCCCCGTCGACGGCGGTCTACTCGACCCCAGTAAGCCTCCGCCTGAGGGGCTTTGGCTGAATCGCATCAGCCCGTCTTCGCACACCCGCGGCCACCACGGCTCGGTTGAGCTCACCCGAGAGTTCCTGTTTTGGCTCGAGCGATACGGTCGTCGGGTGATCAACGGGCTTGCGGCGTTTGAGTTCGAGATGAGCAAGTTCCGCCAAGACTTGGCCCTACAGCGACACAACATCGGCTCTCCACGCACGCTGCTGGCCGTGGGACGCGACGCTATCCTCGAAGCCGCAGCCAGCTTCGACGGTCCGTTCATTACCAAACACAACCAGGGTGGAAAAGGTTTAGGCATCGAGCTCTTCGAGTCAGTCGACGCCCTTGCAGGCCACCTCGACGACCCCATCTTCGACCCCGGTCCCGGCTCGAAGATCATCCTTCAGGAGTTTATCTCGGCACCAGAGCCCTTCATCACCCGGGTCGAGATTGTCGGCGGCGCATTCTTGTTCGCCATGCGCAGCTCCACCGTGGGCGGTTTCCAGCTGTGCCCGTCCGACGCCTGCCAAGTTCAATCGGCCGCCGACGTGTGCCCCGCCGACGGCGGCTCGTCCAAGTTCTCGCCCTCTCCCATCGACGCCAGCGATCCGCTAGTTCGCAAGCTGATCGCCCTGACGGTCGCCGAGGGCATCGAAGTGGCGGGTATCGAGTTCATCGAGGACGCCGAAGGCAACCGCTACACTTACGACATCAACGGCACCACGAACTACAGCGGCGTTTTAGGCGAGCAGATTGGTGTCGATGGTATGCGTGAGCTGGCCCGGTACCTAAAACAGGTGGTGGTGCCCGAAGTTACCGACTTGGCCGCAAAATAGCGGGGACTACCCGTCATCGACCCGATGAGACCCCGTCTTGATGTCGTGGGCCTCCTCGGGAGGCAGCGGATAGCTAAGGGTTAGGAGGCGCTTCATGCTCATCTGGACGCTGTTCAGCCCTGCCATCGCCGGTGACTTTCAGAAGGTCATGTACGAGCTCGACATCGACGCGCCGCCCACCATCGTCTGGGAAGTGCTCACCGAGTTTGAGAACTACAAGGACTGGAATCCGTGGCTCGTTGAGGCCTACGGCGTGGCCAAAGAGGGCGCCACCTGCAAAGCCGTCGTCTGGCTCAACGGAGAAAAACGAAAGGCGAACCATAAAGTCCTGGTGGTCGAGGACCAATCCCGGTTCGTCTGGAGAGACCTCGGCTGGTTCACGCCCCTGGCTCGCGGCCAACGCGCGCGAACCCTCACCCCGTTGTCGGGTGGCACCCATTTTCGGTCCGAGCTGATGGTCACCGGCGTGCTGGCCGGTACGGTCGAGGCCAAATACCGCGACACGATGAACGAGGGGCTGAAGTCCGAGACCATCGCCATCAAGCAGATCTCCGAGGAGCGGGCGAAAGAGACCGCCGCCAACTAGTCGTTCTCCGGGCACCCAGGACGTAAGTTCACGTTGGCCAGCCAAGCCGTCGCGTGCTCCACAAAAGCCCGCACTTGTGGCTGTACGTACCGACGGTCGGCGTACAGCACATACAATCCACCCTCGTTCCCAACGTGGTCGGGCAGCACTCGAAACGCCGAGCCTTCTCCAAGGTCCGCACGCATTGCCCACTCTGGAACCAAACCGATCCCCATGCCCTCTCGGATCATGTGGACCAGGGTTCCCAGGTCGTTGCAGGCCACGCGGCCATGCACCTGTACCTGACCGCCGTCAAGCAGCGGCCAGTGCCGTGTCACCCGTTCTGTACCGCCAAACCCCAAGAGCAGGTCATGTTCGGCGAGGTCGTCGGGCTGCTGCGGCGAGCCCCTCCGGTTCAGGCAGTCCTTGGACGCCAAAAGCCTGGCCCGACTGGTCCCCGGGTTTCCCCTTGTGAAGCAATGGGCCTACGCCGGCTTCACCTTCGTCCTCACCGGCGCCGCCCTGTCTCACCTTGCCGTCGGCGATGTCGCAGGTATCGTAGCTCCGCTGCCCCTATTCGCCATCTGCGCGGTGTCGTACGCGCTGCACCAAGAGGTCCGCGGTATTGAACTTCACGCAGGGCGGGTTCTCGCGACCGCGTAGGGCCAAACCAGCTCCGGGTCAGCGCGATACAGTGCGGCTGACCCGGGAGCTCCATGACCGTCCACATCAGCACATGTTCCCTCTGTGAGGCCACCTGCGGCATCCTGGTTACCGTCGAAGACCAACGCATCACCCGTATCGAGGGAGATCCGGACGATCCGTTCAGCCGTGGACACATCTGTCCGAAGGCCGCTGCCCTCGCCGACCTTCAGCACGACACCGACCGGCTCCAACACCCCGTCCGCAAGACGGCCAACGGCTGGGAGCGCATCCCTTGGGAACAGGCACTCGACGAGGTAGCTCAGCGCATCCACGACCTACAGACCGCGCACAGCACAGACGCGATGGCCATATACCAAGGCAATCCGAACGTGCACAATCTGGGCGCCATGCTGTTCAACCCGCCCCTGGTTCGCAGCCTGAAGACCCACAATCGCTACAGCGCCACCTCGGTCGACCAGCTGCCGCATATGCTGGCCGCCCTGCAGATGTTCGGCCACGAGATGCTGATGCCCGTGCCGGACGTCGACCGTACCGACTTCCTGCTGGTGATCGGCGCTAATCCACTTGTGTCAAACGGCAGCATCATGACCGCCCCAAACATCGGCGCTCGACTCAAAGACATCCGAACCCGAGGCGGCGACCTGGTCGTTCTCGACCCGCGTCGCACCGAGACCGCCAAGAAGGCAACCGCCCACTACTTTATCAAGCCGGGCACCGATGTGTACGCCGTGCTGGCGATGCTCCACGTCGTCTTTGCAGAGCGCGCCCCCAACCTGGCACATCTAGCCGAACACGTCGAGGGACTCGACCGACTCCAGGCCTGGGCCGCCCAGATCACCCCCGAGATCGCCGCCGCGAAGACCGGCCTCTCCGCCGCCGACCTGCGCTCCCTCGCCTACAAGCTAGCCGACACCCCCCGAGCCGCCGTCTACGGCCGAATGGGTGCGTGTACCCAGGACTTCGGTGGCAGCACCGCCATGCTAATCAACGCCCTGAACGCCATCACCGGCCACCTCGACACCGAGGGCGGCATGATGTTCACCACCCCTGCCCTCGACCCGGTGTACCCTCCC
>JAACDH010000025.1 GCA_009936995.1 Rhodobacterales bacterium | reverse complement strand
GGTCCCTGCGTCTACAACCCCGTTCAGCGGGGAAACGCCCAACTCGGCGATGGCATTTGGGTCACTGGAATCCCCGGATTGGCCGCCCTTGGTTGGATGCAATCGTCTCCGCGACCCGCCTCATTGACCGCCCTGCGCCGTCCCACGCCCCCACTTGAATTCGCTCTCCAGGCAGCGGCGCTTGGCTTATTCAACGCAGCCATAGACCTCTCGGACGGGCTCTCCAGCGACCTCCCTCGGTTGCTGCGGGCATCGGGCGTCGGTGCCGTGGTGTGGCCAAACGCGCTGCCTACGCATCCCGATCTTCAGGCAGCCCCCGACGCGCTCCGATGCCAAGCACGACTCGCAGGTGGCGACGACTACCAGCTGTTGTTCACAGCGCCCCAAGCCCATCGCACCGCCCTCGAGCAACTCGCCCGAACCCAGCAGATCCGTTTAAGCTGCATTGGCGCCGTGCGTGTGGGCGAACTGCATATTCCCGATGGCTGGCCCACCGCAGCATTTCGCCATTTCTGTGACTCGAAATGAGTCCGCTCCTCGCGAGCGGCGGCCTCAGCATCACCGCCGAGCTCGGACCCCAAACCTGGCTTCTTCTGGCGGCGTTGTTCTTCCTGAGTTTCTTCTTCTCGGGTAGCGAGACCTCTCTGTTCTCCCTACAAAAACTTGATCGCCACGAGCTCGCCAAAGAAGGGCGCTCCGGCCAGCTCGTAGCCAACCTCTTAGATCGGGGCCGCCGCCCGCTGTTGTCCACCATTCTGATGGGCAACGAGACGGTCAACGTCGCGCTCACCGCCGTAAGCGCAGCGATCCTCATTCAGCTGGCACCCGACAAACCGTGGCTCAACATTGTGCTACTGCCACCCTCCATGATCCTCATCAGCGAGATCACGCCCAAAGTCTTGGCGATCCGGCACCCTCGACGCTGGGCCCGGGTAGCCATCTGGCCCCTCACCGCGTTCTACCGTGTCGTCACGCCTATTCGGTGGGTTTTTACGATCAGCATCGACCTGCTCGCGCGTTTGTTTGGCGCTCAGTCCGAAGTCCAACACAAAGGGCTCGAAGAGGTGGAGCTGATGGTCCTCGTCGATCGAGGTACCGCAAGTGGAGCCATCGACCCCGCCGAGCGCGACATCATCGAAGCGGTCTTTGACTTCGACGAGCTCATCGTCGAGCGACTGATGACTCCACGCCCAGACCTTCTCGGCCTAGGCATCGACACACCCTGGCAGCAACTGCTCGATCAAACCCAGGCCTCCGGCTACTCCCGCATCCCCATCTGGGACACCGCCCCCGACGATATTATCGGCGTCCTGCTCATCAAAGATTTGCTGAGATTCCAGGACAACCCTCCAACACCGCAACAGCTCCGAACTCTGCTGCTACCCCCGGCCTTCGTGCCCGCGTCCAAGCCCGCCGACGATATGCTTCAAGAGTTTCTGAAGCGTCAGCTTCACATGGCTTTTGTCGTCGACGAGCACGGCACCTTGGTCGGCGTGCTCACGCTCGATGACCTCCTCGAAGAACTCCTCGGAAAACTTGATGAGTCCGATGAAAATGAGCTCACTAGGCCACGTCCGAACGTGCTCTCGGTAATCGCGAATATGGATGTAGAGGACTTCACAGAAGAGTCCGGCATCCTACTCCCCAAAGGGGAGTGGCACACCGTCGGCGGTTTTGTGTTCCATGAGCTCGGCCGGCTTCCGCGCACAGGCGACGTCGTTCGATGGCAGCGGTGGACGTTCTCGGTGGCTCAGATTTCTGGGCGGCGCATTGTCTCGCTCGAAATTGTGGAGCACGAAAGTATCACGCCGAAGGCTACGTCATGACGATCACCACTGGTCTAGTCATGCTGGCGTTCTGCATCCTCATGCAGGGCTTTTTCTCGGGCTCGGAGATGGCCATGGTGTCTGCCAACCGAGCCAAGCTCGAACAGGCCGCCAACAACGGAAGCGCGGGCGCAGCCCTGGCCATAAAGCTCCTCGACTCACCCGATCAGCTCCTGGGCACCTGCCTCATCGGAACCAACCTGTGCCTCGTGTCATCGGGCACAATTGTGGCGCTCATCCTGCGGGGTCAAGGCTATCCTCAGGAGTGGATGGTCACCATTGTGCTCACGCCCATCGTGCTGATGTTCGGAGAGGCACTACCCAAGACCCTTTTCGCACAGTATTCCGAGACCCTAGCCCCGCTGTCCGCGAGACCGCTCCGATTGTTCCAAGTGCTGTTCACGGTGCCGTTGAGGATCGTCCGTTATTGGGACACTCTGCTCCAACGACTTCCGGGCGAAGCTCCTGTGGTTCAGCGCGAGACGTTGGTCGAACTCCTCGAAGACGCCACCGATGCCGGAGACATCGATCCTGAAGACCGCGCGCTAATTCGACGCCTCTTCGCCATGAGCGACACGCCAGTCGAGAGCTGCATGACACCCCTGGTCGACATCATCGCCCTCCCGGAAGACGCCTCCGTCAAAGACGCCATACAGCTGGTTGTTCGCCACGGTAAAAGTCGCGTTCCCATCTATCGCAAGCGAATCGACAACATCATCGGCGTAGTCAGTCACCGAGACCTCCTCTTCCGCGCCCAGCGTCCCGGTCAACCTGTCCGATCTCTAATGTCGGATGTGCACTACGTACCCGAGACGATGCCTGCCAACGACCTACTCCGAGAGCTTCGTGGCAAGTCTCCGCACATGGCCGTTGTGGTCGACGAGTACGGCGGCGCTACCGGCCTGGTGACCCTCGAAGATCTGCTGGAGGAAGTGGTCGGAGAGATCCGAGACGAACGGGATAAACTCGGACCACGAATTCGTCGGCTTGGAAATAGAGATTGGCGGGTACCGGCTCGCATCGAAATCGATGAACTTTCCGAGTTTCTAAAGCTGGAGCTCCCAGTGGGCGACTACGAAACGGTCGCCGGGCTGCTGCTGGCAAAACTAGGCCGCATCCCACGCGCCGGCGAGGTGATCCAAATCGGGCACCTCACCTTCCACATCGAAGAGGCGAACGGGAGAGCCATCCAGACGGTCAGGATGACCATTTCTGCTCCCTGATCCACCTGTTGGCGCCGCTGAAGTTCTTCACCCTCACGCTTTCGCGGCTGCTGCTCACGCTCGACTGCACGTCGAAATCGATTTGCGCCTCCCCGGCACGAAGAAGACGCACCCCGACCGTCGGTGTCGCAAAACCATTCTGACGATTCGGATGCCAAAAAATCCGACCATGGCCCAATCGCTGTCCGCGATCGCAAAGCTTGGGGGACGTTGAAAACAGAACGGGCGGACCGGAGGGTGAGCGCTAAGTCGCGGGCAACAGAAGCTGGTGAACTACGCTGACGGGTGGAGCATTGCCTTAAAAGAGCAGGTACTCCCGGACTAATTTGCACTAGGATTGTTCCTAATCCGTGCGGTCTACCTCGCCTTCCGGCTAAGGCACCCACCACCAAATTAGCTTCTGTGACCACGACACGTTGACCGAACCTTTCCCGCCGTGCTATTCCCGCTCATCCTGTAGGCGTCGTGCAATGTGCACACACTCCCCACAGAACTCTAAACCTGGAAAGGCGACCACACATGGGCAAGGCCATCGGGATCGACCTAGGCACCACGAATTCGTGCTGTGCTTACGTCGCAAACGGCAAGCCAGAGGTCATTACGTACCGTGATGGCTCCCGGACAATCCCCTCCGTTTTCGCAATCGACAAGTCGGGCAATCGACTCGTCGGCACCGAAGCTGAAGACCAGCAAGAGGCGAATCCGGAAAATACTATCAATGCTTCAAAGCGCCTGATCGGACGCTCTTTTGGTGGAAACGCCATGGAGAAGATGCAGCAGGTCTTTACCTATGAGTTGGTAGAAGGTGAGTCCTCAGAGGTCCTTATTAAGGTGGCCGACCAAGTCTTCACCTTGGAGCAGATTTCTGCGGCTATTCTACGGCGCATCAAAGAGAGCGCCGAAGACGTCCTCGACGCCGAAGTCGACCAGGCGGTCATCACCGTCCCGGCCTACTTCAACGATCGACAACGTCAGGCCGTACGCTCGGCGGGCAAGCTCGCCGGTCTCAAAGTACTGCGAGTGCTCAACGAGCCCACGGCGGCAGCACTCGCCTACGGAATGGGCCGCACGCTCAATCAGCGAGTCGCCATCTACGATCTGGGTGGCGGTACCTTCGACATCTCGATTATCGATATTAAAGATAAGATTTTCGAGGTTATCGCAACGGGCGGCGACACGTTCCTCGGAGGTGTCGACTTCGACGACCGGTTGATGCAATGGGTGCTGCAGACCTTCGTCGACGAGTACGACGTAGACGTCTCCTACGACCGTCGCGCCGTTACCCGACTTCGCACCGCCTCCGAGCGGGCCAAGATCGGCCTCTCCGACGCCAACCAATACCGTATTCAACTCGCCCACATCTGCGACGACGAAGACGGTAATGCGATCGACCTCGACATTACAGTCCAGCGCAGTCTGCTTGAGCACCTCACCGCCGATCTCATCGACCGGTCCATCGTCACCTGCCGGCGCATACTCGAAGAGGCCAAATCCAACCGCGGGCAGATCGACGAAGTTCTTCTGGTCGGCGGCCAGTCCCGCATGCCCCTTGTGCGCGCAAAACTCAAACAGTTCATCGGTAAGTCACCTTCTCACAAGGTGCACCCCGACGAAGCTGTCGCCATCGGCGCCGCCATTATGGCGCACTCCCTATCTTCTAAGGCTGGCCCCCAGGACATGACGCTCCTGGACGTCCTGCCAATGGCCATCGGCATCAATAAAGTCGACGGCACGATGCACGTGCTGTTCGCCAAGAATCAGCCGCTGCCCGACTACAAGACGCGAACCCTCACCACCAGCAAGGACAGGCAGCGCTCGATTATGCTGCGCATCTACCAAGGTGAGTCCCACTTGGTGTCCAAGAACGAGCTTCTCGGTACATTCGTGTTCTCAGGTCTTCGCCAAGCGCCTAAGGGCCAGGTGAAGATCGAAGTGACCTTCCACATCGACTCCGAGGGTATCCTCAACCTCACCGCACGCGACATCGACACAGGCCATCTGGTCGAGTCCCGTCTCAAGCTCGGTAAGGACGAAGGTGCTGCCCATCGGAAGAAGAAGAAGAAGAAGAAGAAGAAGAAGGCACAGCGCACAACTTCGGCTGCACCGCCTACGCCGCTGAACATGCCGGGTTCTGGCCTCACCGCCAAGCCGAGCATCAACGCGCCGTCTAATTCCCAGCCCGCTCCGCTGCATCCCAATCAGCAGCGTAAGCCCCCCAGGCCCGTCCACGTCCCCAAGGTAAATCTACCGGCGAAGGTCGAGAAACTTGGATTCTTCGCAAAAATCATCGCTTGGTTTGAGGGACTCTTCGACGGTGAATGAGCCCGGGTCCAACAGCCCCAACTCCATCCTCAGTGACCAAGTCTCCTTCATCCTCGTCGAACCGCAGCACTCCGGCAACATCGGAGCGGCTGCTCGAGCGATGAAGAACATGGGGCTACGCCAATTGGTGGTGGTGAACCCGCCTGCCTGGGACCCCGAGACCGCCCGTTGGATGGCGCCTGGCTGCGGTGATGTGCTCGCCGAGATGCGTATTGTGGCCACGCTAGACGAGGCTCTGGTAGGGGTACAGCGCACCGTTGCGTCCACCGCCCGCCATCGCAAACAGGGACACCCAGTCATCACGCCAAACACGCTGGCGCGCCAGGTCTTCGACCAGGGTGCCAAGGGTGTGCACACCGCCATACTTTTCGGCCGTGAAGACACCGGGCTCTCCAAAGCCGACGCGCTGCGTTGCGAGTCTATCCTACGAATCCCTACCCCCGAGCACGCTAGCCTCAACCTGGCCCAGGCGGTACTGCTCATCAGCTGGCAGCTGTTCAACGAGGCCAGCGAGCGCGGCGCCGAATTCAAGGGCAGAACCTTAGGCGGAAGCCGTGGAACCACCAGCACAGCCAAGGTCTCAAAGGGTGACGCCCGCGACGAACTTGCCGACCTCCTGCAGATCGAGCCCGCTGTCAACGAGCTGGTCGGCCTACTCGACCAAGTAGGGTACACGCGGTCCACGCAACCCGACAAAGTGCGTCTGACGGCACGTCAGGCCCTCCAACGGGCGAGCGTTGCCATCCGCCACATCGAAGCTCTTCGAGGCATGGTCGCCCGCATCCGATGGGCACTCGACCATCCCAACGTCGACTGGCGCGCCCCACGCAAGCGGTGATGACCCGCCACTGACGCGGTTTATGTGTTACCATGAAATCCCCAGCGGTGCTGTTTCCTACAGCCCCATCGCCAAACTTGGCACGGCATCTGCATTCCAAATTGCAGTCTCGCCATCCCCCCTGCCCTCCCACACACATCCAAGTCAATGCGAGCGAACGCGCGGTTTACGTGCTACCCAACGGCGTTGGCGGTCTGGAGCCCTCATGGAAAAGCTGATTATTCAAGGCGGAACGCCGCTCGTAGGGACAATTCGAGCTTCTGGTGCCAAGAACGCCGCGCTGCCCATCTTGATGGCGTCGCTGCTCGCTCCCGGCGAGCACCGTTTCACGAATGTCCCTGACCTAGCGGACACATCGGCAACGCTGTCGCTGCTTGGACGCATCGGCTGCCCCAGCCTTTACCACGCGCCCACCTATGCCGGCGCAACCACGTTGCATCCCCACGCCAACACCGGGGCGCAGGCCCATCTCACGGTAGACACCAGCCGGATCGCCTTTAGTGAAGCACCTTATGACGTGGTGCGGAAAATGCGCGCTTCGGTCTTGGTGCTAGGGCCGTTGCTCGCTCGCACAGGCAAGGCCCTAGTCAGCCTTCCCGGTGGTTGCGCCATTGGCGCGCGTCCAATCGAGCTTCACCTTCGCGGCCTCGAGGCCCTGGGCTGCACCTTTGAGCTGAACAACGGCAACATCCTCGGCACGGCACACGACTTGCGCGGCGCCGACTTCACTCTCGACTTCCCCACCGTGGGCGGTACCGAGAACATCATGATGGCCGCCGTCCTCGCTCGGGGCACCACGTACCTGCGAAATGCTGCCCGTGAGCCCGAAATCGTCGATCTCGCGAACTACCTCAACAGCATGGGAGCCATGGTCTCCGGCGCCGGCACCTCGGTCGTCACCATTAAGGGTGTTGCCCGTCTATGGCCCGCTTCTCGTCCCTACCGAATCCTCCCAGATCGCATCGAGACCGGCACTTGGCTATGCGCCGCTGCGGCAACGCGCGGCGACATCACCGTCACCGACACCGATCCCACCTTGCTCATGGCGGTCCTCGAAATGCTCGAGAAAGTGGGTTGCAACATCGAAACCACCGATACAACCATCCGGTGTCAGCGCTCCGAACCCCTCCAGGCGTTCCACATGGATACCCAGCCGTATCCGGGTTTCCCCACCGATATGCAAGCGCAGTTCACGCCCCTCGCCTGTCTCGCCAACGGTGTCTCCAGCGTCCAAGAGAACATCTTCGAGAACCGCTTCATGCACGTGGCCGAGCTACGTCGAATGGGCGCCGAAATCCTCCAAGACGGCAACCGCATTAACGTCACCGGACAGCCCTCTCTCAACGGCGCGGCAGTGATGGCCTCCGATCTGCGAGCGTCCGCGGCGCTCGTACTCGCAGCACTGACCTCACCCGAGATCACTCAAGTGCTTCGAATCTACCACCTCGATCGTGGCTACGAGCAACTGGTAGACAAGCTGCTCGGCGTGGGGGCACGAATCGCTCGTATCGACGATGGCATCACCGCTTTAGACGCCATGCGCGATATCCTCGAAGGGGTCACGCCCGGCAAGAATCGGGTTTCCGTCGCGGGCTGATCCGGTTAGGGAGTCTACCTTCCTCTGGGGCACACGCTGGCACGCATTCCACGACAGGTCGTAGACGCAGTCCGCGAGCACACCAACATCGTTGAAGTGATTCAGCGGCACGTAGCCTTGGCTAAGCGCGGCTCAAACTGGGTGGGGCTCTGTCCATTCCACCAAGAAAAGACGCCGTCTTTTAACGTCGTACCCTCCAAGGGCATTTACCACTGCTTTGGCTGCCAAGAAGGCGGAGACGTCTTTAAGTTCGTGATGTAGGTCGAGGGCCTGTCGTTCTTCGAGGCCGTCAAAGAGCTGGCTGCCCCCGCCGGAATCGTCGTCGAAGAGCGTCAGCTGTCCGACTCCGAGCGCCGCGCCCTCAAGCGGCGCGCCACCCTCTACGACGTTCTCGAAGCTGCAGCCTCATTCTATGAGTCCAAGCTCTGGACCTCCCCCGAGGGGATCGTCGGTCGCGACTACCTAAAGGAACGTGCCATGACGCTCGAGACGTGCAAGACGGCACGTCTCGGTTGGGCGCCCAACAGCTGGACCAGCCTCGTCGACCACCTCCACACCCACGGCTACGACGCCCGTTTGGTGATAGAGGCTGGCCTCGCCAAAGAGGCCCGCAGCGTCTACGACACGTTTCGAGCCCGGCTGGTTTTTCCCATTCGCGACGACCGTGGTCGGGTCATCGGATTCGGTGGCCGGATTCTCGAAGGCGACGGTCCCAAATACCTCAACTCGCCCGAGACCCGGCTCTATCATAAGTCGAAGGTTCTCTACGGATTGTATATGGCCCGCAAGGGCATGCAGCGCGCCAACCGCGCCATCGTAGTCGAGGGCTACTTCGACGTGCTCGCCCTCCACCAGGCCGGTTTCCACGAAGCGGTCGCCACCTGTGGTACCGCCCTCACCGTAGAGCAGATGGAGCGTCTACGACGCCACACCCAAAGCGTCGACCTGCTCCTCGACGCCGACGAAGCGGGCTCTAGGGCCGCCGAACGGTCGTTACCACTGTTCCTAGATACCGGCGTACAGGCCTGGCGACTTCAACTTCCAAACGCCAAAGACCCCGACGAGCTCATCCGCAACCACGGTCCCGAGGGCATGGAACAGGCCATGAAGCTCCGTGAGCCCCTGGTCGAATGGGTGGTTCAACGAAAACTCTCGCAACACGCGGGGGCTGGTGGCGGCCTGGGGGCGCAGTCACGAGAACAGGTGGTCGACGAGCTGCTGCCCTTGCTAGCCCGCCTACCCGGAAGCCTCGTAAGCCGGGTGGCCGCACGACTTGGCGTCCACGAAGCGTCCCTTCGCCGCCGACTCGCGAACCAGAAGCGCGCCCCCAAGGTACAGCCCCATTCCACTAGCAACGACAACCCGCCCGAGCCGCCTAGGCCACGTTGGAAGCCCACTCGGAACGTGGTCCACTTGCTCTGGTTGTTGGTACACCGACGAGACCAGGTCTCAGACGTCCTTCAGGTCGTCGACCCCACCTTCCTAGAGCACCACCCGCCCCAGGTGACCGAACTTTTCGCGCGTCTGCTCTCCGGCGAGCCGGAAGCGGGTATTTTGCCCGATCTGGACGACCCGGGTGTCCACCGCACGCTCCAGGCTGTCATCGCCAGAGACGTGTTGTATGAAGCCGAGGATGCGGCAATCGCCTGTTGCCAGATCATCGCAAACCTGTCCTCGGCAATGCGGCGCTCAAGGGTGTCTGCCCTAAGCCAGAAAATCGCCCAAGCTGCATCAGCGGACAACTTGGACCAGCTTCGCGAATACTCCACCGAAAAATCAGGTTTAATGGCATTCGAAAAGCGACTTGATAAGGCACTTAACGACAAAGATGTCCCCGCATCTGTCGCACTATTGAGCACCCCCCCCGATTCGGCAGGGAACGCGAGCGCAAGCGGATAGTTGGCGCGTCCGCAGGTGGCTGGTTAACCTCTGGAGGATCCGTGAGTAGCCCGGGAGCCTCACGTTCTGTGCCTCGTCTACCAATACCCAATCCACGTCGTCGCAAAGTCATTGCGCCAAGGACGAAGTCCAGCTGGCGTAAATTGCGATACTTGGTCTCGAATGGGTCCGCTTGAACTCAGGCGCTGTAGGCACTTTCCATCCGCAGTTCTCTCCCAAGAATTGTGTGTGGGCAAAATCTACCAGGAGATAGCGAACCCATGACCCTGCCAAAGGACCTGTCGGACGCCGAAATGGCGCAGCTTATCAATATGGGCAAGCAGCGTGGATACGTCACCTACGCAGAAATGAACAAGTTTCTGCCCACCCATCTGGTGTCCAGCTCTCGACTCGACGACGTCATGATCATGTTCTCCGACCTCGATATCGAGATCGTGAACAAGGCGCGTAAGGCCGCCGAAGACGAGCGCCGGGGCAAGGAGGATGTCAAAACTCCTGACATCACGCGCTCCAACGACCCCGTTCGCGTCTACCTCCGCAAGATGGGCTCTGTTTCGTTGCTCTCCCGCGAAGG
>JAACDH010000225.1 GCA_009936995.1 Rhodobacterales bacterium | reverse complement strand
GCCCATGGTGGTCGCCCTGTTGTTCGGCGTGTTCTGGCGGCGCTACACCCCCGCTGCTGCGCTGGCGACCATGATTGGCGGTACTGTTGCCATCGCGGCCTCGGTGGCTTGGCCGTGGTTGATCACGCCGTTCGCTCATGGGGTTCCGATGATCGAGCTGGCCCCCGATGCCGGATTTCTAGCCGGCGCCAAGCAGTACAAGTTCATGCGCGCCTTCTACGGGTTGGCCGTAAGCGGCGTCATCGGCATTGTGGTCACGCCCTTCACCACACCCAAGCCTTTAGACGAGATCAGAGGTTACGTCTGGGGAACCGTCTCCGACGCGCTGGCTCGATACAAGGGCAAGGCCGGAACCGAGTCGGCCAGCGTGTGGGCCAAGTCCGAGATCCGCAAGAGTGAGCACGACGAAGCGGTGGGTGAGGCGCTGCTCGATGGGGTGCAGATTAGCTCCGCCTTGGCCGAGCGCATCGAAGCCGAAGCTGGCGACCTGGTTTACGTCACCGACGCGCGCTGGTGGTTGGGCGGCCTGCGAGCCACCCATCTGAAGATCACCGAGGTCCACGAAGATGACGCGGATTGGGTGCAGATGGGGCCCACGCCCTATGGGGTTGTGGTTCACGCCCACCGCACCTCTAAAGACGTGTTTGTACAACGACTGTACTGATCTCTTAGCCGATTATTCCCCGTCGACGGCGATGCCTGCAAGGCTCAGGTGCGCTGCGAGTCGGAGCCCTAATAAGCGGGCGTGTACGCCGTTGGATAGGCCACTTCGACCGAGCCGCTGGTGGGCAACTTAAGGTAGTGGCGCTGCCGATGCTCTGGGACAGGGTTCCCTCGCTGGGAGGCCGAGTCTACCAGAGCGGAGTGAAGCCGCCGGTGCGAGGGGGCTTTGGACCGGGTCGCAGCACCTCCCAGGCGTCTTGGAGTCGGCAGAACTGTTGGTGTGCGAAGTCCTCATCCCCAGTCGCCGTGTCGGGATGCAGCGTGCGCGCCAGGGTCCAATAGGCGCGCTTGACGGTCCGAAGTTCGCTGTTGGCACCGATGTCGGCTCCCAAACACACGAAGGTGTTTAGGGCGATGACCTGCTGTGGACTCCACCGAACGGAGGGTTTCGGCGACGGTTGGGCCTTCGGCGCTGGCTCGCTAAGCGCCGCAACCAGGTTTTGCGACCGTTGCTTTTGGACTGTCGCTACGCGAATCATCCGCCTGCTTACGGGTAATACGTCCCGCTCAAGTGCACTCCAAACACCGACAGAGAGCCCCTTGCCCACGTGGGGCAAGACTCGGGGGGCGGGCACGTGGGGGTGCCGAAGCGCTGCGTCGAGGACAGAAGAGAATGTGCTGGAGGAAGCCATGTGGTACTTCACGACACATTGTCAGAAAGGTTGAGCGGAAAGGATTGGACTACGCGTCGTCGCGGAGCGTCAGCGGTGCATGGCGACGCTCCTCGCCTGCTTCTTTAAAGCGCTTCTATCCGCGTTGACGAGGGTGCCCGACACCTGTCCCGAGATGAGCCCTGCTTGAACCCGTGGGTTCACGTTTTTTCTTGCACAACTGGGACCGTGACACACGTTGACAGAACTGCTCCGGTTCGGCGCGGTCGTAATGGACCTATCTCTGGGAGTTTCAAATGAGTCCACGTACGAAGATTACCGCCGTTCTGTCCGTTACCGCCGCGCTGGCCATGCTTGTCGCGCCGCGACTCTTTCCGGTGCCGCCTCCCATCGCGGCCGCGCAGGCAGAGGAAGCACACTTCGAGCCACTGCCGACGTCCGATCCTGTCCCCGAGCTGAAGGCCCGACAGCGGGATGTCGATATCGTGCTGTGTCTGGACACCTCAGGCTCCATGGAGGGCTTGCTCGACAGCGCCCGTTCTCGTCTCTGGGACATCGTCAATCGGGTGTCCGAAAAGGAGCCCAACGCGCGGTTGCGTGTGGCCCTGATCACCTTCGGATCTCCGGGTGTGGCGTCCGAACGGTCTGGGTTTGTGGCAGTCCGAACCGATCTTACTGATGATCTGGATGCACTGTATGGGCAGATCATGGCGTTGAGTACCGCGGGTGGAGAGGAGTACGTCGGGTGGACCCTGCACACCGCGCTCACCGAGGTCTCTTGGTCCACGGAGGACAACGCCGCCCGAATTATGTTTGTGGCCGGCAACGAGAGCGCGGATCAGGCCAGTCATCAGTTCAACTTCCGAAAACTGGCGGCACAGGCCCGGTCTAGGGGCATTGTGGTCAACAGTCTGTACGCTGGCAACGAGGATCAAGGCATCCGGGAGCAATGGGCGGCGATCGCTGAGGCCGGTGGAGGCGTGTACGCGGCGATCGACCGACAGGCGGGTACCCGGCAGGTGGCGACCCCACAGGACCAGCGCCTGGTCGAGCTGAACGGTGCGCTGAACCAGACGTATGTGGGCTACGGCGCCAAAGGGTCCAGCGGCAAGGCGAATCAGACCGCCCAGGACGGAAACGCCCGTTCCATGGGTTCGGGCTCGGCGAGCACACGAATCTCGGTGAAGAGCAAGAAGGTGTACGACAACAGCGGCTGGGATCTGTTGGATGGCTTGAGCAATGGTGCCGTCGATCTCGACTCGCTCAGCGATGAGGAGACGCCGGCGATGTTGCAGGGCAAGTCCATGGACGAGAAGAGGGCTGCGGTGGCCGACATGAAGCTTCGTCGTGCCGCCGTGAAGAAGGAAATCGAAGAGGTGGCCCAAGAGCGGACACAATGGCTGAAGGAGCGACCGACCTCCGAGGCAGAGGGGCTAGACGAGGCCATGCTTGAGGCCATCGACGCTCAGCTATAGTTCGGGAACCCTTCACGGTTCTGGGGCGTTGCCTTCACGACGCGCCACGCTGGAACTGTTTGCGCGGTCGATTGGGGAATGGGTAGGTTTCCCTCGAGCATCATGCGTCTGCATCTCTCTCCGCTGGTCGCCGCCTTGGCGGTTGTCGCGCTCGCGGGTACGTCCAACTTGAAAGAGCCGGCCACGTCTTCGGCTTAGATCGAGCAGCGGGCACACATTGTTTGCAACCGTGACGAAGTTTTAAACCGCTCGGTCTTGGCCCAGTGGTACGATATGTTGACCCTCTACGGGCTTTGGACATCGTCGTCGTTCGTAATTCGACAGAGGATAAGCCCCGATGCCCCTTCGCACAGTTCGCGTCCCACCCTCCATGCAGGAGATGTTTGAGCGCGCCGAAGATGTGGTGGCAGAGTTCTTCCAAAATCGCAAGGATATGCCGGAGAACGGGAGTATCGAGATTTGTGGTGAGCGTTATGTGCTGCTGCGCGCGGGGTCTCTTTCCGTAGACTTTTTTTCGTTGGTGCGAGGGTTTTTGGGGCCCGACCGCGAATCCGAGGCCGATGAGTTCTCTCGGGCGCTGTTGTTCGACTTGGCCCATGCCGTCGGAAAGTCGGACGCACGAAACTTCATTCAGACGATGAACCTTGACGATCCAGTGGCCAGGTTGTCGGCGGGGCCTGTTCATTTCGCTCACACAGGCTGGGCGAATGTCGAGATTCTGCCCGAATCCAAGCCCAGCCAAGACGCCGATTTTTATTTGCTGTACGACCATCCGTATAGCTTTGACTCCGCAGCGTGGGTCGACGCGGGAGAACGGTCGGACTTTCCCGTCTGCATCATGAATAGTGGCTACTCGTCGGGGTGGTGTGCCGAGAGCTTTGGAATTGAACTTGTAGCCTCCGAGGTCCAATGTCGGGCCCACGGAGACCTACGTTGTCGGTTCGTAATGGCGCCGCCAGAACGGATCGCCGAGCGCGCCAAGGCCTATCTGCTCGGGGTCCCGGAGCTCCAAGAGCGGGCACATCTACACCGTGGTCCCGACTTCTTTGTACGAAAGCGCCTCGAAGACGAGGTGCGCGCGTCTCGTCGTAATCTCGAGGAACGTGTTCGAGAGAGAACCGAGGCCTTGCACGAAGCGAATCAACGTCTCCGCCAAGAAATGGCAGAGCGCGAAGTAGTTGAACGAATGCTGTCCCAAAGTCAGAAGATGGAGGCTTTGGGTCGTCTTTCCGGTGGTATCGCCCACGACTTCAACAACCTGCTTTCGGTGATTGGTGGCTACGCAGAGCTCATTGTCGGCAGCGCCGATGAAGCAGGGAGCAGCACTCGGTATGCTCAAGCGGTCCTGAATTCGGTCGATCGAGCGGCCGATCTGACCCAACAGCTGCTCACGTTTAGCAAACGCAATGTTGTCGACGCTACCCACGTGGATGTGGGGGATGTCGTGGTGCGCCTCGGGACTTTACTACAGCGTCTGATCGGAGAAGACGTTGAGTTGGTCATCAAAACGCCCGATCGGTCGTTGGTGGTACAGGCCGACCGTAGCCAACTCGAGCAGCTTCTCTTGAATTTGGTCGTCAATGCTCGCGACGCAATTTCGGATTCGGGGTTGATCCGGGTAGAAGTGGATGTTGTCACGCTCGACGTAACTATGGCGCTCAATTCCCAGGTGACCGAGGGCAGCTGGATAGAGATCCGGGTGGTGGACACCGGAAGCGGCATGACCGACGAAGTACTCTCACGGGCGTTCGACCCATTCTTCAGCACCAAACCCATTCCGCAAGCGAGCGGCCTGGGGTTGGCAACGGTTTATGGTGTGGTCGAACAGCTGGGCGGGGGCGTTCGTGTGCGTACCGCGGTAGGCGAGGGTACGACCTTTCACATTTACCTACCCATTTCGTCGGGTGAACCAAGGAATACGGAGGATATTATTACGCCAAATCATGCGCCCCGCGTCCATTCGACTATTTTGTTGGTCGAAGACGAAGCCCCCTTGCGTGAGATGCTGCACCGCATGCTCGAGACGCGTGGATACCAGGTGTTGGTGGCGGTGGATGGCGAGGCAGCGGTAGCGGCATACGAGCGATTCGGCGGCGATGTTTCTCTCCTCCTCACCGACGTCGTCATGCCAGGGTTTGGGGGCGTGATGTTGGCACAACGGCTTCGACTTCAGCAGCCAACCCTGCGATGCCTGTATATGTCTGGGTATGCGGACGACCGCGAGGGTTTACAGGATTCGCTCAACAGTCGTACCCGCTTCATTCAGAAGCCGTTCAAGCTGGAGCTTTTGGACCAGCAAATCCAGCTCATGCTGGCTACCACTGAGGATTCCGAAGTGTAGTCCAATCCGGCGTAAGCAGGATCTGGTAGCCGGCTTGGCATTGTGTACCGCTGGCCTGGCCTGATGCATGCACCGCGCCGGCGATAATCGAGGCATTTTTAGTTCAAGGAGTGACCCTTCACCCGTTGAACTTTTGGATATTTATCTTCTGGCGGTAGTGATGCGACCGTGAATGGACGTCGTTGCGAAATTCGGCGAGGCGGGTGAATCCAACGGCAGCCATTGGATTGAGGTGCTGGTGGCGACTGGATTAAAATGGGAATAATGGGAGGTGATAACCTGCAAGCATTGCAGGAATAGATGCAGTGGCGGGGCCTGGAGTCGCCAGCAAGAACGGCCTGGTGTTGGGGGCCAGCTCGCCGATATGGTCGCGGACCAAGACGCCGAGCTGATTTCCTAGACGCTGCGGGTGTCAGATGTCCTAGACCGTTAGGTCGTTCAGTTGGACGTTTGGCACAAACCCGCCAGGCCCTCAGCGCCAGGGATAGACTGGGAATCCGGCATATGATCGTGACGCGGCATGATTTGTTCTCCGCCACGGTCTCTGTAGGCGGCCTAGTCTCCGAGCACCTTAACGAATGACGCGGTCGTCGACGTGGTCGCGCCTTGCCCAGTGTTTTTCCATTGTTGAAAGGCAGACTTTGGCTAGCGCAGTGGACGAAAGGGTACAGCAAAGAGTGGGATACCGTTCGGTTTTCTCGGACAACAGACGGATCGTTGGTATTGTTATCTGCAACGCCCCCCTACGCAGTACTGGCTGAGTTGGGGCCACGCGCTAATCGCTTAGAACCCGCTGCGACTGGAGCCAATTCTTGACGACGCCGTCTCATGTAGAGCCGATCTTTGAAGAAATGAAGGACTACCTAGGCTTCACCAGTCGAGATTCCGAAGTCTTGGCGCGTCTAGGGGGTCTGATCGAATCCGATGTGCCAGGAATCGTCGACCACTTCTATGACCGAATTCTCGGCAGCCCTGACGCACGCAGGGTGTTGACTCATGAATCCCAGGTCGAATCACTGAAGATCACGCTGTCGGCCTGGCTTCGCGAGCTGTTGAACGGCCCGCATGACGGCCTCTACTACGAACGTCGTCGCCGCATTGGTATTCGGCATGTCGAGGTGGGCCTGCACTCCCGGTACATGTTCATGGCCATGAGTGTGTTTTCTCAAGACGTCACTAACGCCGCCCGCGTGTACCTCTCCGGAGACGAACTCGCCGAAACGCTCACCGCGTTTCGCCGGATATCCGACCTCGATATCGCCATCATGTCGGGAACGTACGTCAAAGAGCGTGAGCAACGTCAGATGATGTCGCTCCAAGAGCTCATTGTGGCCCACATACCCGTGTCGGTGCTGTTGATCGACCGTGAGGGCGTTGTCACTGCGGCCACTGGGCCCGCCGGGCTAATGGCCACAGTCGACGACCCCGTTGGATCGCCCTGGAAGTCAATTCTACCGGCCAGTCTCGTCGAGGCAGCCCGTCTCGACAGTCTCATCTCCGACTGTATGGTCGACCGGAAGAGCGTTGAACTGCCGCGTGTCGATACGCTGATCGACGGCAAGACCCACAGCTTTCAGATCTCGCTCGTACCCCTAGAACATCAACTGGCGCGGATGCTTATCCACATCGAAGACCTCTCTGACACCGTCGAGGCCGAGGCCCGGATGCAGCAGAGCGCGGCGTTGGCTCACATGGGGGCGCTTTCCGCGAGCGTGGCCCACGAGCTGCGCAACCCTCTCGCGGGGATGTCAGCCGCAATTCAGGTGCTCATTCCCACGTTCGGCGAGAACGACCGACGCCGAGAAATCCTCGGTAAAGTCCACGATCAGGTGCGGCGACTCGACGGTTTGGTCACCGATCTACTCGGATTTGCTCGGCCAGGTCATGCGCGAATGAGCACGGTGAATATTGGCGACATCGCCGAGGGCGTTCTCGAGCTCGTTCTGCCAGAGGCCGGCGCCATCTCGTTCGCTCGCTCCGGTGAAGGAGTCGCCCAGGGTGACCCAAACTTGGTGCATCAGATCCTGTTGAACCTCATCCAAAACGCCATTCACCAGCTGCCGGACGGCGGACAAATTCGGGTCGACATCGACGGACCGCTCATTTGCGTCCACGACAGCGGCGTAGGCGTACTCGACTCGGTGCGAGGCGAACTCTTCAAGCCTTTCTTCACCACGCGGACGCGGGGTACGGGTCTTGGGCTCGCCATTTGTGCTCGAAACGCGAAAGCGATGGGCGCAGTGCTCAGCTTGGGCACGCGCTCCGATCTTGGTGGTGCGCAGTTCTGCCTGCTCCTTCCGACAGAAACGTCTATTTAAGGCCGTGTTTTTCTATGCGATAACGAAGGGCGTAACGACTAATCCCCAGTAGGCGTGCCGCTGCCGATTGGTTGCCCGCTGTTCGATCTAACGCCTGGATAAGTAGTCCGCGGTCGACATCCTCCAAGCTTACACCCTCTTCGGGAAGGCTGAAGGGACATCCCACAACCCGGGCCCCATCGCCGGGGTCGGCGAATCGAATCTCGGGGGGTAGGTCTGCGCCATGGAGGATTTCTTCGTTGGTTCCTAAGATGATGATGCGTTCCAGCACATTTTTCAGCTCACGGACGTTCCCTGGCCACGAATAGCGCGAGAGCATTCCCATCGCTTCACCGTCGACACCTTGGATGCTTCGACCAAAGTTTTTATTGAACTTGCGGATGAAGTGATTGACGAGCAGGGGAACGTCGTCTTGGCGTTGGTTTAGCTTTGGAATGTGGATGGGCACCACGTTTAGGCGGAAGAACAGATCTTCGCGGAAGCGTCCGGCTTCTACCTCTGCCCGCAAATCACGGTTGGTTGCAGCGATGAGCGTGACGTCCATGTGGATATTGGCCACGCCACCCACCCGTCGGAAAATACGACTCTCAAGGGCTCGCAAAAGCTTTGCTTGGGTAGAAGGGGTGGTTTCTCCGATCTCGTCGAGGAAGACGACGCCGCCATGGGCCACCTCGAAGAGGCCTCGCTTCATACTGCGCGCATCGGTAAATGCGCCTCGCTCATGACCGAAGAGTTCACTCTCGATGAGTGTCTCGGGGAGGGCTGCACAGTCGATCTCGACGAAGGCCTTGTTCTTTCGGGGACCCCGCGCATGAATCATTCGCGCGATGACGTCTTTTCCCGTACCGGAGGCACCGGTCACCAGGATGGTGGGGGCGTCAACCATTTCAAGTCGCGTGAGCATGTCGAAGATGGGCGTCAAGGACTTGGATTGGCCCACAAAGTCGCCGTACCCTGCTTGGCTGCGGCTACGGAGATAATGGACCGCGTCTCGAAG
>JAACDH010000224.1 GCA_009936995.1 Rhodobacterales bacterium | reverse complement strand
GAGCAGCCGGAGGCGCCGTCCGCTTGTGCGTGCAAGATGACAAGAGCACCATCGCGCCCATCGCGCTGTAAACAAGATGCATGGCGTTGAGCTTACTGACGCTGAGCCAACAGCGAACCGTGTACTTCTAGCTCGGGCTCGATCGCCCAAACCTTCACGACCTCTTGAGCCATAGAGCGGGCCAGGTCTTCGCCGGCGCCATCGACGCCCGACTGACCCGACAGGACCGTCTCGTACACGTCGACGTAGCGGATGAGCACCTCGCCATCGGCCGCCACCAGGGCGATGCCCATCTGCAACGACACCAGGTACGGCTCTTCCGCGTGGTCGACCATCACCGGCCCCCAAGACGTATTCACCAGCTCGCCGGGAAAGGAGTCTTGGGTGAGGGGGTGTGCGCCGAGGGCGTGCGTCCAGGTGAACAGCGTGGCTTCGCCGCCGTTCTGTTCGGCGATGGCCAACAGGGTTTCGTCTAGATCGCGCTTTCCTTCGACCGCACCCCGTAGCTTCTCGGCAGCACGTCCCCAGCGACCGTGGCGGAACTGCCCCTTCCACTTCAGCCCGAGCTCGCCATTCACCGCACCTGGCAACGCCAGCCCGACCGCCCCGGGCAGGGCCGCCGCTTGGTCGGTACGGCGCTGACGGATTGTCCGACGCTGGAGGCAGAGGCCCATCCCCAGAAAGCTGTCGAGGTTGACCTCGGGGTCTTCGTGGAGGACGAGCGTCGGCATCACCCAGACTTCACCGTGCGTCGCCCGCGCCTCGAAGGCCCAGCTGGACTTAATTTCTTCGGCCCTCGCAGCGCCTGAAACCAGCGTGAGGACACTCATGCACAGCGCTGTTGCGACGCTAGGGCGCAAACCGGACTCCGGGAATCTTGGGGTGGAGAACCTAGGGTGCCACAGTCTGCCGCCAGGCTTCGTCAAAAATGTTGCGGGCCAGCCCCCCGAAGAAGCGCTAACCAAGCACCATGGGCGCCCAACTACCCCGCTACCGCGACATCATCGTCCCCGAGAGCTGCTCAGGCATGCGCCTCGATCGTTTCCTGGCTAAACGCTTTCAGGACCGATCGCGCTCGTGGCTGGTTCAGGGCATTCGACAAGGTCAAGTGATGGACGACACCCACCAGCGCCTCCGCCCGTCCCACAAAGTCCTCGACGGAATGGTCCTGCGACTCACCCTGCCAGGCATCGCCCCGTCCACGCCTCCGCCCCCCTTGCCGCCCATCCTCCACGAAGACGCGCGGGTAGTGGTCCTCGACAAGCCGGCCGGCATGCTCGCCCACCCCGCCGGCACCAACTTCACCTGGGCGCTGGTCTCCCTCGCCAAAGCCGCCTGGCCCGAAGAGCGGATCGATCTGGTACACCGACTCGACCGCGACACGTCGGGCGTCATCGTGCTCACCCGAGATCTAGACGCCAACCGCGACCTCAAAGAAGGGGTCAAACGCGGGGGCGCCAACAAGACGTACATTGCCATCTGCAGAGGAGAGGTGCCCTGGGACCACCAACACCTCCGAGGTCCCATCGGCGCCGCCAACGGCGTGATTCGCATCCAGATGGCCGTCGCTGAAGACGGTCTACGCGCCCACACCGAAGTGCACGTCCTCGAACGACAACCGGGCTTCACCAAGGTCCGCTGCGTCTTGCATACCGGACGAACCCACCAGATCCGCGTCCACCTGGCCCACGCCGGCTTCCCGCTACTCGGCGACCGCCTGTACGGTGTTCCACCCGAAGTGTTCCTGTACACCCTCGACAACGGCACCGACGCCTGGGTGCGCGAACAGACCGGCGCCCCCCATCACGCCCTTCACGCCGAGCGCATCATCGTCGCCCATCCGGCAGGTGGAACCCTCGACGTCCAAGCCCCCGTGCCCGAGCACCTGAACCGATGGTGGCAAAACCCCGGCTGCCTTCCCCACGACGAGCGCGAGTGATGACTTGGAGCAAACACCTCTTTCCCCATGGTCCCCTGACAGAAGTCATCCCAGGGATCTGGCAGGTAACCGGCAGTTTACGCCCGGCCGGCGACGGCCTACCGCGCAATATGGTGGTCTGGAAGCTGCCCGATGGCGGCGTGTGCATCCACAACGGCGTGGTCCTCGACGACAAAACCCAGGCCGAGCTCGAGGCCCTGGGAACGCCCACCGTGCTCATCGTGCCCAACGGATTCCACCGTTCTGACGCGGCAGTCTACAAAGCGCGGTACCCAAACCTCACGGTCGTCGCTCCTCGGGCCGCCATCAAGGCTGTCGCGAAGGTCGTCCCTGTGGACCAGGCTTGTGAAGAGGCACTACCCGCCTACTCAATCGACGTGCTCACCCCGGATGGCCTCAAGCCCTCCGAGCTGGTTTACAAGGTGAAAACCGCCACCGGTCATGTACTGCTCGTCACCGATATGCTGTTTAACTTGGATCATATGCCCGGCGTCATTGACTGGATTCTCCGCCACATCACCACAAGCACCGGCCACTTTGGCGTCACCCGACTGGGCCGCTGGCTGATGCTGAAGAACGGCGTTGAGCTCGCCGCATGGATCCACAAGCGGGCCGATGAACCAGGACTTCAGGGCGTTGGGGTAGGCCATGGCGCAGTGGTCGTAGACGATGTGGCCCAGCAACTACACAGCGCAGCAGACCGAATCTAGCTCTGGTCGATGACCGCCCACACAAACATACCCGCCACCGCCACCAACCAGCTGACCTCTGCCATCGTGACCATTGGGTGGTGGTTTCGTCCAAAGATGCTGCCCAGCAGCAGTCCTGCGAAGAGACCAGCCAGATGGGCGATGCCGTCGACAAATGGGAGCGCGAATCCGAGGACCAAGTTGAGCAAGGTGAAGCCCAACAGCACGGGCCCCAGCAGCCGGGCGTCTTCTTCGATGAGTTGGGGCCGGAGCTCGGAGCCGATCACCAGAGCCACGGCGAGCAGCGTGAAGGCCCCCCCCGAGGCGCCGTCAGACATGGGGACGGCGGCCAGCCAGGACAGCGTTCCGCCCAGGGCTCCCCCAAAGGTAAACCAGGACCAAAGGCGTATTCCGCCAATCCAGGGCTCGACTAAGCGACCCAAGGCGTACAGCGCAGTGACGTTAAGGAGCAGATGCAGCAGGTCGACGTGGACAAAGATGCTCGTCCACAGTCGCCAGGCTTCGCCGCTCCAGATCATGTCGGAGTGTTGACCGCCTACCGAGACCCGAAAACGTACATCTCGGGCGTAGAGGAGCCCCTCGGCGAGCCCCTCGAACCCACCCCACCACTCCATCACCGCAGCCGCCACGTGGGCGACGAGCATTGCCGCCACCAACAGCTTGGTGGCCGGGATGGGGGCATTAAAGTCGAGCTGTTCAGACTTGGACGGCAAATTCACGAAGCACATCGGTGAGGGAGGTCTTGCGATCGGTAGAAGGTTTCCGCTGGCCAATAATCAGAGCACAGGGAACTGCGTAGTCACCAGATGCAAAGGATTTAACCCGTGTACCCGGGATGACCACCGAACGGGCAGGAACGCGCCCCTTGTAGACCACCTCTTCTGGGCCGGTCACGTCAATAATCGGAGTGCTGGATGTGAGCACGACGCCCGCCCCAAGTACCGCTTCGGATTCGACGATCACACCTTCGACGACAATACATCGAGAGCCGATGAAGCAGCCGTCTTCGATAATCACCGGCGTAGCAGAGGCGGGCTCGAGCACGCCGCCGATGCCCACACCACCACTTAAGTGCACACCTTTACCAATCTGCGCGCAGGACCCGACAGTGGCCCAGGTGTCGACCATGGAGCCCGCACCCACGTAGGCACCGATGTTCACGTAGCCGGGCATCACCACGCAGCCGGGCTCGAGGTGTGCGCCAAACCGCACCGTGCCGGGGGGGACCACCCGCACATTCTGAGCCGCGAGATCGGTCTTTAGGGGAATCTTGTCGTGGTAGACATAGTCGCCGTACCGGCCTTCCTTCATCTTCGCGAATCGGAAGTAAAGAAGAATTGCCCGCTTCAGCCAGGCGTTCACCACCCAACCATCGTCGGTAGGCTCGGCCACCCGCAGCGTGCCATTGTCCAGCAGGGCGATCACTTCTTCGACAGCATCAAAATCGGGTTCACCGGTTTCAAAGGCTCGTTCGATACGCTCTTTCAGCTCTTCCAAGATGACCTCCTGCCCTCGACTGCACGCCGCACACTGGACCTTATCTCGAAGGGCAGGAGCCGTCCGCCTCTGGTTTAGAAGGGCTCATAGACAGGTTCCTAGACGCGAGGCCGCCCACTTGCGGTACGATCTGGTGACAGAACTCGCGGAGTCCAGTGAACCAACATTTCAAGCGGCGCAGCCACACTAGGGCCTACGTGCGCAGTCGGCCATATGCCTTCGTGGTCGGCCTGCTCGTTCTCGTTCTCGACGGCGCTTTTTTATACCTCAATCCACACGAGCTGGCGCACCTTTTCATCTACGCAGCGCCCCCCATCCTCCTGATTACATTCTTCACAACAAGCTGGATTGGCGCACTATTAATCGCAGTAATGGTCGGCGTCGAGCTGTGGTTCTCCAGCGGCGGTGTCGAGCCCATTCGACTCGCCATCGAGGTGCTCTCGCTTGGCATTCTCGTCAACGGCGCCGGCCGGGCTCGCAGCCTCTACCTAGAATCCACCCGGCTCAGGGAGCTGGTCGAGCACGCCACCCATGGCATCCTACTCATCGACCTCCGCACCCTCCAGATTGTCGAGGCAAATCAGGCCATCTGTACGCTTTTGGGCCACTCTCGTGCCAGTCTGATTGGCATGTCCCCCGCTCAGGTCCTCATCTTTCCGGACGAAACCTACCCAGATCTGCGCCAGTACCTGCGCCAACCTGACGACACACCCGGCCCCTACAAAGAGTGGACACTACGGACCCAAAATGGCGAGGCGATCTCCGTAGGTGTCACGAAGCGTCCACACCTGCTCCACGACATGGACGCGGTCACGCTCAACATTCAAGACCTTCAGCCCCGACGCGCGCTGCAAGCACGCCTCGTCGCCGACGAGCGCGACCGTGTGCGGTCCAGCATGGAGGCCGGCCTGCTGCGCGCGAACCGCCTGGCCCAGGTCGGTACGCTGACGGCGGGCGTGGCACACGAGATCAACAACCCCCTCGCTTTTATCGAATCCAACCTGGACTTTTCGCTAGGGATGTTGCGTGGGGACCGCCCGTTCAGTGTCGCCGACCGCACCAACGTCGTCGAAGCGCTCCAAGACGCCATCATGGGCGGTCAACGAATCGGAAATGTCACCAAGCAACTAAAGGTCTTCGCCCACGACGAAAAGCAAGTCGACCGCGCCGTCCACCTTCAGGCGGTGTGCGAGGTGTCGGCGCGCATGGTCAAGCACCGCTTCCCGCCCGACACCACCTTGCACCTAAATTTTGAGCCTGTTCCACCCGTTTTCGCCGACGACAGCCGTCTGGGTCAGGTGGTCACCAATCTGCTGATCAACGCCACCCACGCCACCGAGCAAGTCGACCGAAAAGGTGTCATCACGATGCACATCTCCCAAAACAGCGCCGGCGACGTGGTCCTCGACGTCATCGACAACGGCTCCGGCATCCCAGACGACGCCCTGAATGAGGTGTTCGACCCCTTCTTCACCACCAAGGTCGCGGGCGAGGGCACCGGACTAGGGCTCAGTGTAAGCCAAGGTATTATACAAGGATCCAACGGTGTTCTCTCGGTGCATCACACCAGCGAGATGGGCACCACCATGCGCGTGGTCCTGCCGCAGTCGACCGAAGGTTCCGACATCGACGCGTACAGCGCCACCCCACCCACCGCGTCGCCCCGCGACAATGTGCACCTCCTCCTCGTCGACGACGAAGCTGCCCTCAGACGCGCCTTGGCCCGCTCCCTCGGTCGCAGCTACCGCGTCACGGTGTGCGATGGCCCGCTCTCGGCCCTCGACGCCATCCAAAAGAAAGAGCACTACGACGCTGTCCTGTGCGACGTCATCATGCCAGTGATGACCGGCGAAGAGCTCCAGAGGGCCGTGGCCGCCTTTGACCCCGCTCTCGCCGACCGCTTCGTGTTCATGACCGGCGGCGCATTCACACAAGAGACCAACGCTTTTGCCAATCGACTGGGCGAAAAATTGCTCAACAAGCGCTTTGGTCCCACTGATGTGGGCGTCGCGCTGGCCTATCTCCTCGAAAAAGACGCACCGTCTACCTCCTAAAGGCACTCGCCACCGCCCGTTCACTGTGGTACCCGGAAAACGTGAGGTGTACGTGTTCGTGCTGCTATCCCTGTTTGCCTGCGTCGACGCCGACGCCCCCATCGACGCCAGCCAACCCGAGCCGTTCGTGTTCGAGGTACCCAAGGGAGCCACCGCCGGAGGACTGGGGCCCACGCTTGTCGATAAAGGGCTCGCTTCTTCCGAGCTTAAGTGGAAGCTCTTCCTGCGCCAACGAGACGCCAGCTGCCTCAAAGCCGGCCGTTTCGAGGTATCGAAGGCCATGTCCATGAATGACCTGGTCAGCACCCTCTGCGGCACACCCCTCGCCAACGATGTCGCCTTCACCGTCATCGAGGGCTGGCGTATCCGCGACACCGATTTGTCGCTTACCCAGGCCGGATACATCGAGGCAGGGGCCTACATCGCAGCGGCCAAGCCCAGTAAGGTCGACCTGCCATTCCCCATCGCAGGCGACACCCTCGAAGGCTACCTGTACCCCGAGACATACATGATCAGCCCCGACGCCTTCACCGTCGAAAATCTACTCGAACGCCAGCTCGCCACGTTCCAAGAGCGCTTCCTGGTCAGCCACACCGACCTCGGAGAACGCACCCTGAACGAGATCGTGATCATGGCCAGCATGCTCGAACGCGAAGAGCCCAAGCCCGCAAATCGCCCGTTAGTGGCCGGTATTCTCTGGAAACGCATCGACAAGGGCTGGCAACTCGGCGTCGACGCCACCAGCCGATACACGCTGAAAGACTGGAACGATCGCAAGGCCTTCCTGAAGAACCTCCGCGACGAGAACGAGCCCTACAACACCCGAAAGAAGAAGGGCCTGCCGCCCACCGCCATCGGCAGCCCTACGGTGTCTAGTCTCGAAGCAGCCATCTCGCCCAAAGCGTCGGAATACTGGTTCTATCTCCACGACGCCAACGGCGACATCCATCCGGCCGTCGACGGAGATGGCCACGACCGCAACCGCAAGAAGTATGACGTCTACTAATCCACACCCATGACATCCTTCACCCGATTCATCGTACTCACCTGGTGGTTCTGCCTGACCCTCTCCGGGCTGCTCCAGTGGCTCTCGGTGGTTGTCCACCTCGCCCTGGGCAGCCGGCTGTTCAGCACCCTGGCCGGTTTTGTCGCCCTCCTCGGCATCAGCGCCGCCCTTTTTGGCTGGCTCATGGTGGCGATCAGCCCTCAAATGCCCGCGCGGGTCGCCGTCCCTCTACTCATGGCACAATCCTGGTACTTCCTGGGCGTAATGCCCTTCGCGCTGCTGGCCTTCGGCGGTCCGTGGTTCGAGGTCCTCACCGGAGGCGTCCTCTTGTTGGGTGTCGCTGGATCCGTCCTCGCAGCGCTCACCCTAGGAACCACATCGCACGCCTATAATCAGGTCATCGAAGCCCGGCCGATGTACCGTCCTATCCGGTCCGTGGCCTGGGTAGGCGGCAGCTTCACCATCGTGCCCACCCTTGCCGTCATCTACCTGGTCGCGAACACCGCTTGGGCCATCAGCTACAGCACCAACGACTTCGTCCGCCTCAACGTCCATGGCGTGTCCTTCGCACACAAGACCTACGTCCAGGACGACCGCACCGTACACCTCATCGCCATGGTCCATATCGGAGAGCCCGACGCCTACGACACGCTCTTCGGTCCCTTTCGCGGGCTCCAAGACGCCGTCGTGCTCTCCGAGGGTGTCAGCGACAAGGACGGTCTGTTGGTCAACAGCGGCGGTGGCTACGACGATGTCGCCGAAAATCTGGGTCTATCGGTGCAGGGTAATATGGACGACCTCACCAGTCTACCCAACCAAAACGCCGACGTCGATGTCAACACTTTCCACCCGCATACCCTCGAACTCCTCGGCATCATTTTCCAGGTATATGGCAGTGAAAACCCCGAAACGGCCGCAAAAAACTACCTCTCCTTCTGGTCCTCGCACTCGTCCGACACCCAAGAGGTCCTCGATCAGCTGATGTCCGACATCCTCCTCAGTCGAAACAACCACCTCCTGGGCGAGATCGACGCCGCCACGGCATCCCACGTGGTGGTGCCCTGGGGCGCGCTACACATGGCCGAAGTTGGGCCCGGTCTCGAAGAGCGTGGTTGGACGAACCAAAACACCGAACGTGTCGAGCTGATCCGCTGGTCAACGCTGTTGGGCGCGCTGTGAAACGCTCGGGCTGGGTGTTTGGCGTCGTCTCAATCATCGGGGTTGTAGGAATCGCCGCTACAACTCTCTGGGCGCGCCCGCCGGCCCCTACCCATGTCGTGCTGGTCATCGTCTGCACCATGCGCAAGGACCAACTCACCCCGTACGGTGGCGCCAAGAGAGCCACTCCGGGGCTTGCACGACTGGCAGAGTCCGGTTCGCTCTTCGAGTCGGCCTTCGACGCTGCGCCGTGGACCAAAGCAGCCAGCACGGCCTTGTGGACCGGTAAGCACGCCATCACGATCGGGATGACCGAGCCCGGCGAGATGCGTAGCCTCCGCGTGCTTCCGCCCGAAGAGACCACCCTGGCAGAGCACCTGCACAACGCGGGCTACTTCACTGCGGGCGTCACTGGAAACCCAAATACCAGCGCAACCTTCGGTTTCGACCAGGGCTTCGACGAATACTATGCCGGCAAGACCTGGAACATGGGTGGCGGCCACCCGTCGGGACGCCAGACGTTCTCCGTCCTCCTTGAAGAGCTCGACAAGCGCCCCGAGGGAAAGCCGGTCTTCCTACAAGCCATGCTCCTCGACCCCCATGAACCGGTGAATGTCAGCGCAAACGAAATCCAGTCCTTCAAAGAGCGCGGGCTGCCACGAGAGGTCAGCAAATACAG